>JAHWJN010000062.1 GCA_019348395.1 Chloroflexota bacterium | reverse complement strand
CCGATCTGCCCTGGCCCGCCTGCGGTGGGCACTCTGGACGCGACGGACAGAAGCGCTCGGTACCCCGCACCGATAGATCGGGCACGCTGACACGGAACGGCGCCTTCGGGCCGCAGTTCGACCCATGCATCGGGCACGGGTTCACCGGACAGCGCGCGTGCCGGCCTCCCCGTGCACCGGGGACCGATAGATCGGGCGATCCGACACCGGACGGGGCCAACAGGCGCCGCCGTGCCCGATATATCGGCGAAGGGTCCCGCTACGACTCCTCGGGCGGTGGCCCCGTCTCGCCCTCGCCCCGACCCGGCAGATCGATGTCGAGCGAGTTCACGAAGTCACGGAAGACCGCGAGGCTCTCTTCGTCCTCCTCGCCGGGCTCGCCGCTGTCCGGGGAGACGCCGGCCTCGTCGAGGACTCGCTGGTCGACGTAGATCGAGGCGCCGGTCCGTACCGCCGTCGCGATCGCATCGGACGTGCGCGAGTCGACCTCGGTCTCCTCGCCGCTGGCCGTCTCGATGTACAGCCGGGCGTGGAACGTTCCCTCCGTGACGTGGGTGACGACGATGCGGCTCAACCGCGCGGCGAGCGACTCGAGCACGCTCACCAGCAGGTCGTGGGTCAGCGGCCGCTCGACGGTGAGGCCCTGCAATCGCATGGCAATCGCATTCGCCTCCGCCGGTCCGATCCAGATCGGGAGGTATCGGTCCTGCTCCGACTCCTTGAGAATGACCACGTGCTGGCTGGAGAGCATGTGCACCCGCACGCTCTCGACCACCATCTCGATGAGCCGTACCCGGCCGAACGGCTGGTCCGCCATGCCCCCGATTCTAGCGAAGGCTATTCGAGGACGAGCCGGTACACCCCATCCAGGGTGAGCAGGTACACCGGCGGAGGCCCGTCGCTGACCGATGCCACGGAGAGTCCACGCAGCTCCGCCAGCACGGCGGCCGCGCGGCTGTCGGGCCGCCCCATCCACTGGCGCACGAACGACCCGTCCGCCCGGCCGAAGGCGATGATGCGGTCGTGCGCCGCGTCGTACACGTACAGTTGGTCGCGGTCGCCCACCGTGGCCCCGTCGAGCAGGCGGTAGTCGAGCTCCGGCCGGACCTCGGCGTCCGGCGGCGGGTCGAGCGAGTAGTCGGCCTGGTCGCGCGGCACGCCGAAGTCGACGCGGGTGACCGTGCCGGCGTGCAGCAGCCACGCGTTGACGTCGACGCGCAGGTCCCGCGCCTCGGCGGGGCTCAGGTCCGGGGTCTCCAGCAGGAACGGCTCCGATGGCTCGGGGAACTCGACGGGGATGAAGGCGGGCGGGCTCCAGCGGCCGATCTCGCCGGTCTCCGGGTGGACCGCGTACAGGTTGAAGATCTCGAGCGGCGGCCTATGCTGCAGGGCGCCGAGCAGCCGGGTCCGGGAATGCAGCCGGTCCACGCCGGCGAGGGTCATCGGTCGCGGGACACGCTCCGCGAGGTCAATCCGCCAGGCGGTGCGGCCGCGATCGAGCACGACCACGTCGGTGGCGGCAGTGGCGATGAGCCACGGCGGTCCCGGCACGAGGCCCGACGGGAGCGCCTGGCCGGCGCGCATGATCACCTCGACGGTCCCGTCCGCCGGATCGACGCGCAGGACGCGACCGCGCCCCGCCTCGGTGATCCAGAGCGACCCGTCGCTGGCGGTCACCATCTCGGTCGGCTCGATGTCCTCGAACGCCGATGCGAGATCGGCCACGAGGTCGACCCCGCCACGCGGGTCACGCGGTGGAGGGCATCGAGCCGCTCGTCGATCCGCGCCCGCAGCGGGTCGAGCTGGGTGGCGGACACCCCGGCGCCGACCGCTCGATCGATGGCGCCTCGGGCATCCGCCAGCAGCGTGTCCGCTCGCTCGGGGTCACGGTCCACCAGGTCCGCACCGTCGACGCGATCCTCGACCACTCCGAGCAGCTCCACCGCCTCGGCGATCGCGGAGCGGGCGACGGCCGCCCGCGGGATCGCTTCGGTGGGACGGGCGGATGGCAGGCTGCCGACCGTGACGCCCGCGGCCATGATCGCCGCCAGGCCCACCATCGCGGCCAGGCCCACCCGCCGTCGCCGGCGCCCCTCGACCTCCGCCGTACGTGGAATCGTGCGCGGGTACGCGGGCCGGCGACGCGGGATGAAGGCGAGGGTCCACGACAGGACGGTGACCATCCCGCGGCCGATCGCCGCCTTGAGCCCCTCGGCGGCGTCTCCGGCACGGTGCAGACCGCGGCCGATCGCATCGGCCATGGGGACGGGGCTCTGGTCCGGCAGGCCGGCGTAGGGCTCGGCGGCCCGCACCGGCTCGAGCTGACGGGTGGCGACGGTGGCCGACAGCTCCGCGATCTCGATGGCCAGCAGCCCATCCGAACCGGTGCCCCCACGGATGGCGAAGACCTGCTGCAGGTGCTCGACGGCCTGCGACGGACGCATGGTCGCCAGCGCGCGCTTGAGCTCCTCCACGCCGACCGCGTGGGCCAGGTGGCGGCTCGCGAGTGCCAGCCGGTCGCCGGCAGCAAGACCGCCCTGCCAGGTGAACGGCTCCACCTCGAGCGCCTCGCCCAGGGATCCCGCCACGCGACGCTGTCGCACGCGCGGGTCCTGGTCGGTGACCGGGGGCGGGGGCGGGACCTCGTACATGCGGCCGTCGCGCACGACCACCGCGCTCGCCGGCCCGAGCTTCGCGACATGTGCCTCGCGGCCGCGGACGACGAGCGCGACGATGCTCACGCCGTTGCGTCGCGGGATCGCGAGGCGGCGGCGACCATGGTAGAGACGTCGGTTCGCGTTCTTCAGCGCCTTGGCGAGCGCGACCACGACACCGGCAGACAGGTCGTAGTAGTAGTCGCGCTCGATCTGGTCCAGTGTCTCGCGAACGGCGCGGGAGAGATGCGGTCCCGAACCGGTGACCTGGGCGAGCAGGAAGAGGCTCCCCTTCGTGCGCGCCTGCGATCCCGTGGTCGGCTCGTGGAAGTCGACGACGTCGAGGGCACCGGGCCGTCGGTCGTCGACGGACGGGAGTCCGATCCGGGTGGCGAGACGATTGCTCATGGGACGCGGACGGCTCGGGCGGTGAATGGCTGCCCCGAGTATAGGGAGGGGTCAGCCGTCGCGGTGACCGACCGAAACGGCCAATCCGAGCAGCACGATCGTCGCCCCGGGCCGGCCCTTCATGCGCTCGTTCACGGCCCAGAGCAGCGCCTCCCGCCGCAGGCTCAGCTCCTGGGCGAGCATCGGGTCCGACGCCTCGACGTGGACGGTGCCGCCGGTGACGCGGAGGACCCGGCTCCAGAGCGGCGCTCGCGCCAGGCGCGACTGCTCCATCACCTCGTTCCAGGCCAGCCGCACCTGTGCCACCGCGAGCTGCTCGGCCGCGCCCGGTCCCATGCGCGCCGCCAGCGCTTGCCCCACCGCCGCACCGGCGGCGGTCGATCGGCGCCGGCTCACCCGTCGCGCTCCAGGCTGCCGTCGACGATGCGCCACACCGCGGCGCCGCGGTCGCGAGCAGCACGGAGCGTCCCGGGGTCGGCGGTGGTGACGATCACCTGACCCCGCCCCGCGACCAGCTCGCTGAGGCGGTCGGCACGGGTCGGATCCAGCTCGCTGAAGACGTCGTCGAGCAGGACCACCGGCCGGGGTCCGTCGGCGCCGAGCAGGTCGGTCTCCGCCAGCTTCAGCGCCAGGATGATCGTGCGCTGCTGCCCCCGGCTCGCATGCGCGGCGACGTCGCGGCCGCCGAGCTCGGCGCGCAGGTCGTCGCGCTGTGGCCCGACCAGGCTCGTGCCGTTCCAGGCCTCCTTGTCGCGCACCTCGGCGATGCGGCGCCGGTAGGCCACGCTCAGCTCATCGGCCGCGGGAAGGGCCACCGCCGCCCGGTCGCGATCCGGCCACGCCTCCTTGAGGTTGTCGAGGTACACCAGCGTCACCGACGCGCCACGTTCTCCGGGATCGGCCACCGCATCGTGCAACGGGCCGATCCGCTCGCGGAGCTCGGCGAGCACATCCAAGCGAGCGCGCGTCACCCGTCCACCGAGCAGCGCCAGCTGCTCGTCCCAGAACGCCAGGCTGGCGATGGGCGCCTCCTCGGCCCGAACCGCCCGCAGCAGGGCGTTGCGCTGGGTGAGGACCCGCGCCAGCTCGGCCAGGTCACGCGCGGCACGTCGGTCTCGCTGCGACACGATGGCGTCCAGGAAGCGTCGGCGCTCCGAGGGCGATCCGACGAGGAGGAGCATCTCCTCGGGACGGAAGAGGACCGCGCGGGCGGTCTCGGACACCGTCGCCGCGCGCCGTGGCACGCCGTTGAGGGTCAGCCGCTTCCGGATACCGTCGGGCGGCGGGCTGGCCGGCACCACCAGCTCGACGGAGGCTCCGCCCGCCGCCGTCCCTCCGGACAGCTCGAGCCGCACGCGGGCGAAGCCGGCGCCGTGACGGACCAGGTCGGACTCCACCGTCGCGCGGTGCGAGCGGCCCGTCACCGCCACGTGGATGGCCTCGAGGAGGTTCGTCTTGCCGGTGCCGTTCGGAGCGGCGACCACGGTCAGCCCGGGATCGGGGCGCAGCTCGGCCGCGGCGTAGCTCCGGAAGTTCTCGAGGCCGAGCCGGGTCACTCCCATCGTGGCGCGCCCCGCCCGGATCGGTTCGGCGCGGAGCGCCATGGGCAGGTCCCTACGACGCGGTCCGGACCGGCATGATGACGTGGACGTAGTCGTCCTTGCCGATACCGCGGATCACGCCGGGCGCCAGCGGGCCGGAGAGTTCCAGGGCGGCCTCCTCGGCCCCGAGGTTGCTCAGCACATCGATGAGGTAGCGCGCATTGAAGGCGATGCTCGTGGCCGACCCCTCCAGCGTCGCCTCCACCGTATCGGCGTTGTCTCCCACGTCCGCTGCATGCGCCGTGATGGCCACGCCCCCCGCCTCGCCGTCGGCGCCGCCCAGCTCGATCTTCACGATGTTCGCGCTGTCGCGAGCGAAGATGCTCGCCCGTCGCGTTCCGGACAGGAAGGCCTCGCGGTCGATCACCGCTCGCGAGGTGTGGCCGGTCGGGATGACCGGCTCGTAGTTCGGGAACTGGCCCTCGATCAGGCGGCTGACGAGGTCGATGCCCTCGCTGTGGAACATCACCTGGCTCTTGTTCGGCGTGACGGTGATCTCGATCGGCGCGTCGGCGTCATTTAAGACGCGCATCAGCTCGCTGTAGGAGCGGGCCGGAACGACGAGGCTGGTGTCCTCGACCGGGTCCAGGATCGGCAGCTGCTTGACGGCGATGCGGTAGTTGTCGGCCGCCGCGAGGGTCAGCCGGTCGCCGCTGAAGCGGGTGAGCACGCCGGTCAGGATCGGCCGCGCCTCGTCCGTCGCGGCGGCGAACGTGACCTCGGACAGCGCCTTGCGCAGCGCTCCCTGGCTGACCCGGGTCGTGGGTCGCTCGCCGGGCGATGGGATCACCGGGAACTCCTCGGCGTCGATCCCTTGATGCTCGAGCGGTTGTTGCCGCAGGTCAGCTTCAGCGTCCGATCCTTGGGTGACAGGACCAGGTCGATGCGCTGGTTCGGGAGCGAGGCGACGAGATCGGTGAGCAGCTTGGCGGGGACCGTGATCTCCCCTTCCTCGGCGACCTTGCCGGGGACCCAGCAGTTGATCCCGATCTCGAGGTTGGTGGCGGTCAGCTTGAGGCCGGCGTTCTCCGTCTTGAGCAGCACGTTGGCGAGCACGGGCAGGGTGGCACGACTGCTCACCGCGCGACTCACCGTCTGGAGCCCGCGCGCCAGGTTCTCCTGCATGACCGAGACGTTCATCCTGACCTCACTTGGCGTCCGTGGAGCGTGTCGACTTGTCCACGGATCGAGTCTGGCTCTCTATCGTTCCATCGTAAGAATACTCATCAGTCGCCGTCTCCCGTAGGCGTGTGGACGGTGTGGAGAAGTCCGGTTGCCCACGCTCCAGCCATGCCTGCCGACCGGTGCGGATAACGTCGTCGCCACGGTGGAGAGGATGGCGCCGTCGTCGGATGGGTCGGGGATGAATCGGCCTGACCGGTGGATGGAGAGTACCCGTGGATTCCACCGACCGTGACGATTGTCCACATCGGCCCCGAGATATCCACCGGATCGGGCCGGTTATCCACGAAAAGTCGTGGTGCGCTACCGCCCATGACGGCTGACCGGCCGATCACTCGGAGTAGATCATCTCCCGCACCGCGCTGATCTCACGCCGCATCTCGTCGTTCTCCTGGAGCTCGCGGTTGATCTTGTCGTAGGCGTGCAGCACGGTCGAGTGGTCGCGGCCGCCGAGCTCCGCGCCGATGCGCAGCAGGCTGACGTCGGTCTCCTCGCGCATGAGGTACATCGCGATCTGGCGCGGGACGACGATGGCGCGGTCCCGCTTCGAGCTCCGCAGCTGGTCGAGGTTGACGCCGTAGTAGTCGGCCACGGCGCGCACGATGCGCTGCGGCGTGATCGACTTCTTGCGCGGGTTGTACATGACGTTGCTGAGCACCGCGGACGCCAGCTCGATGTTCACCGGCATGCCGCTCATCGACGCGTAGGCGACGACGCGGTTCAGCGCGCCCTCGAGCTCACGGACGTTGCTCACCACCTTGCGCGCGATGAAGTCGATCACCTCGGACGGGATGAGGTGCAGCTGATCCTCCGCCTTCGAGCGCAGGATCGCGATCCGGGTTTCCAGGTCGGGCGGTGTCAGGTCCGCGATGAGGCCCCACTCGAATCGGCTGCGGAGGCGCTCCTCGAGCGTGGTGATCGCCTTGGGGGGCCGGTCGGAGCTCAGGACCACCTGCTTTCCCGCCTCGTGGATCGCGTTGAAGGTGTGGAAGAACTCCTCCTGGGTCCGTTCGCGATCGGCGATGAACTGGATGTCGTCGATCAGCAGCACGTCGATGCGCCGGTATCGGCCGCGGAAGTCCTCCATCTTCTGCTCGCGGATGGAGTTGATGAAGTCGTTCGTGAACTTCTCGCTGGTCGCGTACAGGATCCGCTTGCGCGGGAACTTCGCGGCCACCGCGTTGCCGATGGCATGCATCAGGTGCGTCTTGCCCAGCCCGACCCCGCCGTACAGGAACAGCGGGTTGTAGGCATGCCCCGGTCGTTCGGCGACGCTGAGCGCGGCCGCGTGGGCCAGCCGGTTCGCCGAGCCGACGATGAAGTTGGTGAAGGTGTAGCGGGCGTTGAGGTTGATCGCGTTGCCGCCGGCGGAGAGCGGCGGCATCTGGACCCGCGTCTCCTCGTCGACCTGCTCCGGGATCGGGCCGGCCGCATCGGCCACGACGAACTCGACCTGGACCGATCCGCCCACCACGCGAGCCAGCGTCTGGCTGATCAGGGGACGGTAGC
>JAHWJN010000061.1 GCA_019348395.1 Chloroflexota bacterium | reverse complement strand
CGGTGACGATGCCAGCATGGCGGAGAGCAGCAGCCCGGCGGACAGCAGAATCGCCGCCATGCTCAGGCGGCGATCGGGAAACTGGAGAGCACTGAGTACCGACGCTGGACGATGAGGGATGCGACGCACGCGCGAGACCTCCTGCATTCGATTGGACCGACTCGGCCGGCCCCTGCACGAACGGGGCCAGTTCCGGGGTCTCGCAGGTCGTGGCTGGGGAGGAAGGATTCGAACCTTCGATCTCCTGATCCAGAGTCAGGCGCCTTACCGCTTGGCCACTCCCCAGTGCGCGCGGCCGATCGATGATAGCAAAGGATCCCGCCAGGCTCCGATTCAGCCGTCCGACTCGGCGGTGGAGTCATCATCCTCGTCACGCCGGTGGGGCCTCGGCCTTCGATTTCCTTCCTGCTGCCCCGGGAACTGATGGCCGGGACGCGGCTCGCGGTCCGGCGAGTTCAGCACGGCGACGAGCTGCGCGGCCAGCAGGATGATGCTCGACGCCACGAGGGCCCAGGTGAGCACCACGGCGAGGCCGGCGATCGGTCCGTAGGCGGAGTCGAACCCGCCGAAGGTCTGCAGGTACGTCGTGAACAGCGCCTGCGCAACCCGGAGCGTCAGCGCACCGAGGACCGCACCGACCAGCGCCGTCCGCCAGGTCGCCGAGCCCCGCGGAATCAGGTAGAAGAGCAGGAAGAGCCCCGTGCCCAGGAACAGGGCGGGGACGAGCTGGCTCTGCGCCAGGAACCGCACCGGGGCCGGCAGATCGAGCAGCCGCAGCGCGAAGGCAATGACGACGTCGGCGACTCCCGCCAGCGCCAGCAGCACCCCGACGGTGAAGACCATCGCCACCCGCTCCACCTGGCGCCGCCAGAAGCCCGTCGGCTCCACCTCCTGCCACATGATGTTGATGGCCGCGATCAGGCTGGCGAACACGCGGGAGCCGGAGAACAGCAGGAAGCCGACGGCTGCCAGGGCGGCCGGCCCGCTGGCGCTGACCGTCTGCTCGACGATCTCGGCCACGACCTGGTCCTCGGCCGGCAGGAACTGCTGCACCTGGCCGACGAGGAACGACTGCGCCTGGTCGGCACCGACCACGGCCACGCCGATTGACACGGCCGCGATCAGCAGCGGCGGGACCGACAGCACGAGATAGAACGCCACCGCACCCGACCACTGCAGCCCTTCCTCGTCGAGGTAGTTCGACACGGTGCGTCGGATCACGCGCCAGACGGGGCGGACGCGCTTGGGCAGATGCTGCTCGAGCTGCTGGATAGCGATGGGCTGGTGACCTCCGCTGCGTGCCGGGCGATGGTGCGCACGGCTGGGTGGTGGTCCGGTGAGGATACCGCTCGCCATTGGTACAGCCGGCAGTAGCCATACCGGCGTCTGTGCCGACGGCCGGGTCGCGGGTACGGTTCAGGTCGAGGGCACGCACCATCCACCCACATCCCCGCCCAGCGGAAGGAACCGATGCAGCAGGTCCAGCCTCACGAGTGGCGCCGACACGGGTTCGGCGGCCCGCCCGAGCCGTGGGAGCCCGGCGCCCAGCGGAATCTCGACCGCCTCTCGACCTCCTACTACGTCGACATCCTCGAGTCGCGCCGCGTGCTCATCGCGTGCGGCACCGATGACGATCGGCGCCGCGTGGAGGAGCTCTTCACCACCGCCACGCGCCACAAGCACGAGATCGACTACACGCTGCGCCACTGGGCGACGCCCGCCGAGCGCCTCCGCGTCGAGGACCGGCTCGGCTCGCTGATGCGCACCGGGATCCGCCTCCGTGAACTGCGCGAAATCTCTGCGCCCGATCATCCGCTCGCGCCCGCACCCGAGCCGACCCCGGCCGCCTGACAGGCCACCGCCTCCATCCTGCCCGATCAATCGGGCGCGGTGACGCATTTCGGCGGCTGGTGTTCCGTTTCGACCCATAGATCGGGCAGCCCGGCACCGGAATGCCCAATTCCGGCCGTTCCGGCGCCAGGGTGCCCGATACATCGCGCAATGAGCACCGGACGGCGCGGTCCGGCGCCAGGCTGCCCGATCTATCGGCGCGCCGGCATCGGTAGACTCTCCGCATGCCCCGCCTGCCGACCCTGGCCGACGTCAACGCCGCACGGCGCCGCCTGGAGGGGATCGCGCTCCACACGCCGCTGGAGATCAGCCGTGAGCTGGCCGAGGAGACGGGAGCCACGGAAGTACGCCTGAAGCGCGAGGAGCTGCAGCCCACCGGAGCGTTCAAGACCCGGGGCGCGCACCACAAGGTCGGGCTCATCGCCGAGGGCCGGCCGGAAGCCGCGCTCGTCACTGCCAGCAGCGGCAACCACGGGATCGCCGTCGCGACCGCCGCAGCCCGGCACGACATGCGCCTCACGGTCCTGGTCGGCCGCCAGATCTCTGCGGCCAAGCTGGAACGCCTTCGAGCGCTCGAGACCCGGCGCATCACCGTCGAGCTGTTCGGTGACGACACCGATGACGCCGAGGCGGAGGCCAGGCGCCGGGACGACGCCGGTCACGCCGTCTACGTCCCGCCGTACCAGGACGCCGACGTGATCGCCGGCCAGGCGACGGTCGGCGTCGAGATCCTCGCCGATTGGCCAGAGGTCGACACGATTTTGGTGCCGATCGGCGGGGGCGGGCTCATCAGCGGCATCGGCCTGTGGGCCAAGGCGGTGAAGCCGGACCTGCGCCTGGTCGGCGTGCAGCCCGCCGCCTCTCCGCCGATGTACGCCTTCTTCGAAACCGGCTCCACCGACGCCATGCCGATCGCGCCCACCATCGCGGACGGCGTGGCGGGCAACATCGAGCGGAGCTCCATCACATGGGAGCTGTGCCGTAGGCTTGTCGACGATGTGGTCATCGTCGATGAAGACGAGATCGCCGGCGCCATGCGATGGGCACTCGAGATTCCCCACACCCTGCTCGAGGGGAGCGCGGCGCTCGGCATCGCCGCCCTCCTGGCCAGACGCGTCTCCGTCACGGACCGTCGCGTGGCGGTGGTGACCACCGGCCGCAACGTGTCGCCGGACGTCCTGCGCGGGGTGATCGCCTGATGTTCTTCGATGACTGGGCCGGCATCGGTCGCACGGTGGTGGTGGGCATCGCCGCGTACGTGGGCATCGTGCTGTTCGTCCGCCTGGCGGGCAAGCGGACGCTGTCGAAGATGAACGCCTTCGACCTGATCGTCACCGTGGCCCTCGGCTCGACCCTCGCCACCATCGTTCTCTCAAAGGATGTGGCGCTGGCGGAGGGGCTCGTCGCGTTCGCGCTGCTCATCGGCCTGCAGTTCGTGATCACTTGGTCGTCGATGCGCACCAAGGTCGTTGCATCGCTCGTGAAATCGGAGCCAAGCCTACTCGTGTTCGGCGGCCGGATGCGGGAGGACACCATCCGGGAGCAGCGCGTGAGCGAGGCCGAGGTGCTCCAGGCGGTCCGCCAGCAGGGGTTCGCCAGCGTCGCCGACGTCCATGCCGTGGTGCTCGAGACCGACGGCAGCTTCTCCGTCATCGGGGAGCGGTCGGACCGGGTCGACGCGTCGGCGCTGCGCAACGTCACCGGCTGGAGCGACGACCCCGATGTCTAGCGATCCGGGGTGGCGGAGGTTCCGGCACCAACCCCGCGGCTCGTCCCGAACAGCACGGCGGCGACCACGCCGGCCACGTAGCCGAACAGCACGAGCCCGCCGAACATGAGCACCAGCCCGACGATGCGCCCGCCGATGGTCACCGGTTCGGACGCGGCGCCCACCGTCGTCAGCGTCGCGGTCGCCCACCACAGCGCCTCCCCGTAGTCGGTGATCTGCGAGTCCGGCGCCTCCGCCTCGAACATCAACAGCGCCGCCGATCCGAGCAGCGCCGAGGTGGCCGCGAGCGCCGCGGCATAGCCGGCGCGGGACCAGGCGAGCACGCCGCGGAGCGATCGGGCCAGCCGGTTGAATCCGGCGGCGACCCGGACCGAGTTCGTGGCGCGCAGCACCCGCACGGCGCGGAGGGCACGGAAGGCGCGCAGGAAGGGGAGGACGAGAGAGATCGCCGTCAGCCAGTTGCGACGGAGATAGCGCAGCCGATCCGGACTGATGGTGATTCCGAGCAGGAAGTGGACGACGAAGATGCCCCAGATCGCCAGCTGTATCCAGCCGAGCACGGGCGGGACGGACGACCCCTGCGCCTGGAGGATGAGCTCGGCGGCGAGAATCACCGCGAAGACGACCGCCAGGTAGGTGGCCGGGCCGTCGAGCATCGCCTCGATCTCCGCCACGAGGTGATAGCGCTCGGCGCGCGTCCTGCGTCGTTCAGCCTCTCGATCCGTCATGGCCGGAGGCTACACCGACGCCCGGGTTGGTATCGGTCTTGCGGCGTCTGGGGAATACCCCCACCACAGGAGATTTTTCCGATGCTTCAGGTCACCCAGGGCGCCGCGGCGCTGCTGACTGAGCTTCGCAGCGGCCAGGATGTCCCCGAGACCTACGGCGTTCGCGTCTTCCCCGAGTCCGCCCAGCCCGGCGAGGTCACCATCGGCCTCGGCTTCACCGAGGCGCCCGGCGATGGCGACCAGGTCACCGAGCAGGACGGCCTCAAGGTCTACGTCGCTCCCGAGCTGGCCGCACCCCTCGAGGACGCGGCGATCGACGTGGCGGAGGAGGACGGCGCCGCCCGGCTCGTGTTCCGTCCGCAGGATCAGGGGACTCCCCAGGCCTGACCGATACGGCTCACGAATGTGAGCCTGTCCATCCGAGCTCGTCGCCCTCCCGCTCCGCGAGCGGCTCGAGTGCGGCGAGCTCCTGCTCTGCCCGGCGCCAGGCCGTGCGGGCCTCCCCGATCGAGGCCGATGCGAACTCCACCGCATCGCCGGGGCGCAACTGCGCCACACGGCCGATGTCGGCACCGATGACGACCGCCGTCACGCGATAGCCGCCGGTCACCGGCCGGTCGGCGAGCATCACGATGGGCCGGCCGTCGGGCGGAAGCTGGACCGCGCCGAGCGGCAGGCCCATCGAGTCGACCTCGCCGCCGCCGCCGACCGAATCCTCCAGCCGGACCCCGACCCGGTCCGCGCTCGCGCCCACCGTGAACGCCCGGCCGACGATCGATGCCAGCCGATCGTCCGCCCCGGGCCCGGGAACGACGCGGATCGGGCCGGCGGGGGTGCCTCGCGCGTCTGACCGTCGCATCGCCGGCCCCTTGGCCGGACCGACGACCAGCCGGTCGCCCCTCCGGAGGGCCCGACCCTCGTGGCCGCCGAAGCCTGTCCGCAGCTCCGTGGAGCGCGATCCGAGGACGGTGGGGACGTCGATTCCGCCGGAGACCGCCAGGTAGCCGCGCGCACCGGGTCCGTCGGTGAGACGAATGACCGCGCCGGCACGGATCCGTCGCGCACTCTCCACCGGGAACGGCAGACCGTCCACGGTGGCCTCGAGGCCGCCGGCGAGCGACACCGTCGCGGCTCGTTGGAATTGCAGGCTGGCGCCGGTGAGCGTCATCTCGAGCAACGCCGCCCCGTCCGGATTGCCGGCCAGGCGGTTCGCGAGGCGGGCGCTCCAGGGGTCCGCGGCACCACCGACCGGCACGCCGAGATGCCGCCACGCCCGTCGGCCGAGCGGGTCCTGCACGCTCGTCAGCGCGCCGCCGTCCAGGACCTCGATGCTCACCAGTCGTCCGCGGTGCGCGGCCGGTCGGACCACCCGTCATGGTCGATCGGCTCCCAGCGCACGGTGTCACCCGGCGCGAGGTAGGCAGGGGGATCGCGGCGAGCGTCGAACAGCAGGAGCGGCGTTCGGCCGATCACCGGCCAGCCGCCGGGCAGCTCGGCCGGGTAGATGCCCGACATTGGTCCGGCAACGGCCACCGATCCGGACGGCGTCCGGGTCCGTGGCGTATCGAGGCGCGGGACTCGCAGGCCCTGTGGCAGCTCGCCGAGGTACGCGAAGCCGGGCGCGAAGCCGCAGAACAGGACCTGCAGCTCGGTGGCGGCGTGCCGCGCGACGAGCTCGTCCGCCGAGATACCGAGCACGGCTGCGGTCCGGTCGAGGTCGGGTCCGTGCGCGCCGCCGTAGACGACCGGAATGGTGCGGACGCGACCGCCACCCTCGTGGAGGGTGAGCGAGGCCACCCGGTCAGCGAGCTGCGCCCCCAACTCGCCGGCACGATCCCCGGCCGGCGGCGTCAGCTCCACCAAGACCGACCCCAGCCCCGGAATGGCCGCCTCCACGCCGTCGACCGGATCGCGCTCGAGCGAGGCGGCCAGCGAGCGGGCGGCGTCCGGACCCTCGAGCTCGACGAGCAGCGCATGCTCGCCGAAGGGCTGGATCACGTCGCGCGGACGGGCGTCACCCGGACGCCGGCGGCGTCCAGGGCGTGTCGCACCGCTGCCGCAATCTCGACCGCGCCGGGCGTGTCGCCGTGACAGCAGATGCTCTCGGCGCGCAGCTCGACCCGCGCGCCATCCTCGGCGGTGACGGAGCCAGCGATGGCGATCGCGACGGCCTGAGCGGCCGCCTCCGCCGGATCGGTGAGCAGCGAGCCGCCTTCGCTTCGCGGCTGGAGCGAGCCGTCGGCGAGGTAGCGGCGGTCCGCGAAGGCCTCGGGCACGAAGCGCAGGCCGGCGTCGGCGGCAG
Organism: Chloroflexota bacterium; assembly: GCA_019348395.1. Lineage (GTDB taxonomy): Bacteria > Chloroflexota > Limnocylindria > QHBO01 > QHBO01 > JACDBZ01. The sequence goes on along the minus strand of JAHWJN010000061.1, from coordinate 756 downwards.
CGGACGCCATCGGCTCCGAGGACGCGAGCCCGAACAGGGCCAGACCCTCGCTGAATCCGGCGACGGCCCGGGCGATCGCATTGGCCAGCGCCGGGTCAGCCGCGGCCTGGCTGTACAGGGCGCCGTGCGGCTTGACGTGCTGCATCTCGACGCCGTGGGCCCGACAGAACGCCTCCAGTGCGCCCACCTGGTACCTGACCATGGCGGTCACTTCGTCCGGCTCGAAGGGCAGCGGCCGGCGGCCGAAGCCGAGCAGGTCGGGGTAGCCGGGCTGGGCTCCGACCGCCACGCCGGCCCGTTGGCAGAGGGCGACCGTGGCGTCCATCACGCGGAAGTCACCCGCATGGAACCCGCACGCCACGTTCGCACTGGTGAGGTGCGCGACCAGCGCCTCGTCGTCCCCGAGCGTCCAGTGCCCGAAGCTCTCGCCGAGGTCGGCGTTCAGGTCCATCCACTCATCCTACGGCGTCGAATGCGCCGGGTCCGTGTGCTTGACGCTCGTTGTGCGGGCACGTTTGCGAGTCGGAGTGACGCGACTCGCAGCCTGCGCCCCTATGCGCGCATTACCCCGTCACGGGCGGCGGCCACGCCATGGATTGAGCGTGGGACCGCCTCCGGATCGGCTCATCCGCCGTCTAGTGCTCGTCCGGAGGCGCAAATGCGAGTCGGAGGACCGTGACTCGTAGTCTGGGCGTCCTGAGGACCACTGTCGACGCTTCTGAGGCGGCCGCCCTGCCTCGCAGGCTCGCGACCGGG
>JAHWJN010000060.1 GCA_019348395.1 Chloroflexota bacterium | reverse complement strand
GCACCTTCAACGTCGGGATCGGCATGACCGCGGTCGTCCCCGCGGACCTGCTGGAGGTGGCGCTGGGCGCGGTCGACGACGCGTGCGCCATCGGTCAGGTGGTCGAGGTGCCCGAGGGCGAGCCGCGCGTCCGATTCGGATGAGCCGCCCGACGTGAGGCTGGGCGTCCTCGTCTCGGGACGGGGCTCGAACCTGGAGGCGATCCTGGACGCGGGGCTCGAGGTCGTGCTGGTGATCAGCAATCGTGCCGGCGTGCCCGCCCTGGACATCGCCACACGCCGCGGTGTGCCGGCGAAGGTCATCCGGCGCGCCGACCATGCCGATGCCGGCGCTCGCGACCGGGGCATCGGTACGGCCCTGGCCGAGGCGGGCGTGGAGCTCGCCGTGCTGGCCGGCTACGACCAGGTGCTGCAGCCGTCGTACTTCGCCGCCTTCGGCGGGCGGACGATCAACGTCCATCCGAGCCTGCTGCCCGCGCACGGCGGCCGCGGGATGTACGGCCTCGCCGTCCATCGGTCCGTGCTCGCCGCGGGCGACCCCGTCACGGGAGTGACGGTCCACGAGGTGACCGCCGACCTCGACGGCGGCCCGATCCTGGCCCAGTCCCGGGTTCCGGTGGCCTCCGACGATCACGCCGAGTCCCTTGCGGGGCGGGTGCTGGCGGAGGAGCATCGGCTGCTCGTCGCGACGATTCGCTCGCTCTCCTAGGGGCAGCGCGGGGTCGAATGGCCGGCCCGCCGCCGGGCACGTTGCATGCTAGGATGCCCCGTGGCGCGAGCGTGCTCATCGGCGCGCGGATCCCCACAGCGCACACCCCCGCAGGAGAGGCCGAGGCAGCCACATGGATGCGATTCTCGAACCGATCGGGCAGTTCTGGGAGGGGTTCCTGAACAACCCGATCGTCCAGCTGGCCAGCCAGCTGATCGTGATCTACGTCGTGCTCCTCTGGCTCGGGACGGCGTACTGGGCGTTCCGCGACATGCAGGCCCGCACCGAGAACCCGATTCTCCCGTACTTCGCCGCCGCGCTGATCATCTTCTTCACGCCGCTGCTCTTCATGTTCGCCGTCGTGCTCTATCTCATCATTCGGCCGCGTGAGACGCTGGCCGAGGTCTACGAGCGCTCGCTGGCTGAAGAGAGCCTGCTCGCCGAGGTGGAGAAGAACGAGCTCTGTCCGGTGTGCCGGGACCGCGTCGACGCGGATTGGCTGGTCTGCCCGAACTGTCGAACCCGGCTCCATCGCGTATGCCCCTCGTGCAACCGCCTGGCCGAGCCCACCTGGCCGCTATGCGCGTTCTGCGGTCGCGAGTTCGAGCGCTCGCCGCGGTCCGCCCGGATCCGCGCCCGAACGTCCGAGCCGGACACCGACCGCGAGCGGGAGGAGCCGGCCGCCGCGTCGTCGACTGACGCCACCGCTGAGCACGGTCGCCTGCGCGGCGCCACTCCTTCCTGATCCGCCCACCCGAGGTGGATCCCCCGGAGCCGGAGCGGCCAGGACTGCCCAGCGGTCCCCATCCCACGGCCGGCCCGGACTCGATCCGCATGCCGCGCTGGCCCGGCCCGGTGCTCGTCCTCGCCGGCGCGCTCCTCGCGCTCGGATCGGTCGGTGCGGCCGGCATGGTGGACCAGGGAATGCTCGAGCTGGAGGACCGTGGCGTTCTCCTGTGGCTGCTGTTCGCGGGCGGGGTCCTGTTCCTCGGGGGCCTGGTCTACGTCGCGGTGCGCCAGCTTCACGTCCGGCGCCACCTCCCGCCGGAGCGCTACCGCGGTCCGTCCGTCCTGATCCTGCTGGTGCTGGTGCTGGTCACGGCGGGCATCCTCACGGCCCCGTTCGGCGAGGACGCGGCGGCCCTGTTGCTGGGGGAAGGCGAGCTGTCGCCGCTCGGCGCCGTCGTCCTGCTCGTCTCCACCCAGGCCGCGCTGCTCGCGGTCAGCTGGCTGTTCGTCTTCCGCACCCGGGCGCTGTCCGGCTGGCCCTCGTGGACCGGGACCGATCCGGCCGCGGCGCTGTTCTCCGGGCTGCGCTGGGGCGTGCTGGCCTGGATCGGCGCGACGGCGGTCTCTGCCCTCGTCGTGATCGTCCTGGAGCGCCTGGGGATCAGCGCCGACCCGCAGGCGGCCGAACGCGCGCTGCTCACCATTGACCCGGTCCTCGCAGTCGTCGCGATCGTGATCCTGGCCCCGATCGCCGAGGAGCTCTTCTTCCGCGGGGTCGTCTTCAACGCGTGGCTGCGAGAGGCGGGACGTCGATACGCCTACGTGGGCTCCTCGCTGCTGTTCGCGGTGATCCACCTCTCGGTGGCGGCGGTGCTGCCGATCTTCCTGCTCGGCCTGGCACTGGCCTGGGTGTACCGCCGCACGGGCAACCTGCTGGCGCCGATCGCGATGCACGCGACCGTCAACGGGATCTCGGTCGCCCTGGCGATGCTCGCCCGCTTCGAGGTGGTTCCGCTTCCGGTCTGACCTCCGGCTGGCGCGGTAAGCCCGCGGTAAGCCGCTGGAGATCCGCGGTCGCTATCGTCCGTGGCCGATGACCGAGCCGCTGGGTCCGCCCGCCACTCCGACGCCCATCCCGCTGCGCCCGGCGGCGAGGCGAGGCTCGCGGACGGACGCGGCCGGCCGGCTCGAGCAGCTCGGTCCCGAGGCGTGCGACGACGAGACCCTCCTCGCGGCCCTGCTGGGCGACGGCGCCGCGGCGCGGCGCGCTGCCCGGCGCCTGCTGGATCGCTTCGGCTCTCTCGACCGAACGGTTCGTGCCCATCCCGTCGAGCTGCGGATCGCCGGCCTGGGCGCCGGCGCCGCACTTCGTGTCACGTCGAGCGTCGAGATCGGCAGGCGGGTGGCGTGGGCATCGGTCCATGAGCCCTGGCTGGTGCGGACCCCGGCCGACGCGGCGGAGCCGCTCGTGGACGCGATGGGCTCGCTCGAGCGTGAGGAGCTGCGTGTCCTGCTGCTCGACACGAAGAACGTCGTGGTCGGGCGGCGCACCGTGTATCGCGGCAACCTAACGGGGTCCTCGGTGCGCGTCGGCGAGGTCTACCGAGACGCGGTTCGCGCATGCGCTGCGGCCGTGCTGGTCGTGCACAACCACCCATCCGGTGATCCGACGCCATCCGGCGAGGACCTGCGCATCACCGCGGAGCTGTCGGAGGCCGGCCGGCTGCTCGACATCGAGCTGCTCGACCATCTCGTCATCGGTCGCGGGCGGTGGACCAGCCTCCGGTCGCTCGGGGCGCTGGATCAGTCGGCTTCGACGATGCGGTAGATGGCGCCACGCAGATCGGCCAGATACAGCTCGCCCTCGGCGTTCTCCCCGAAGCTGCTGATGGCGGCGTCCGTCTCGAGCAGCACGCGTGGCGGCGTGAGCTCCTCGACGTCGGAGCGGATGCCGAAGATGGTGCCGCCGCAGTAATCGCCGAACAGGTACCAGCCGCGCAGGTCGGGAATCGAATCGCCGCGGTAGACGAAGCCGCCGGTGATCGAGCAGCCGAGCTCGCGTCCGTACTCGCTGACCGGGCCGATGAACGCGCCCGTGTCGCAGTTCGCATCGGCGAAGCAGTGGCTCGCCTCCATCACGTTCCATCCGAGGTTGCCGCCGGCATCCGCGGTCGGGTCGAGCCGGTTCACCTCCTCGTACGCGTTCTGCCCGACATCCGCGATCCACAGGTCGCCGGTGAGGCGATCGAAGCTGAAGCGCCACGGGTTCCGCAGCCCGGAGAGATGCACCTCGGGTGCGCCGCCACCGCCGGCGAACGGCGCATCGTCCGGGGTGCGCGCGACGCCGGGCTCGCTGACGTCGAGCCGGAGGATCGTTCCGAGAAGCGTGTCGGGATCCTGGCCGTTGTCGTGGGGGTCGCCGCCGGATCCGCCGTCGCCCAGGCCGAGATAGAGCATCCCGTCCGGACCGAACGCCAGCTGCCCGCCGTTGTGGTTCGCGTACGGCTGGTCGACCCGGAGGAGGACGCGCTCCGTCGCCGGATCGAGGCGCGGCGGCAGCGCGAAGTCCGTCATCGAGAATTCGGACAGGACCGTGTCGCCCGCCCGATCGGTGTAGTGGACGAAGGCACGCAGGTCCTCGCCGCGCCATGCCGGGTGGAGGGCCAGCCCCAGCAGTCCTCGCTCTCCCTCCCCGAGGACCCGATCGCTGATGTCGAGGGTGACGGCCGTCTCTCCGTTCTCGGGGTACACGGCCACGATCCGCCCGGAACGCTCGTTGACGAGGAGCCAGCCGTCCGGGGTGGCGGTGATGTTGATCGGCGACGAGAGTCCGCTCACCACCGGGCTGAGGGCGAGCGGCGGTGGATCGGTCGCCACCGGCGGCGGGGTCGGTTCCCCCGTCGGCGTCGCGGCCGGCGTTCCGGAGATTTGCGGAGAGGGGACCGGCGACGGCGAGACCGAGTTCGGCATCGTGGCGGGGATCGGCGACGCCGTCCGCGACGCGTCGGATGGCGTGCCACATGCAGCCACCAGCACGCCTATGACCACCGTGATCAGCATCCGGCCGGGCTTCATCGGCGCCATTGTGGCCCGATCGTGTAGCGTTGCGCGACAGCCATGACGACGACGAAAACGAGCCTGCGCCGCGCGGTCGGCGCCATCCCCGTCCAGGCGTCGGAGCCCGAGCCCGGCACGGTCGGGACGCGCCGGAGCATCGTGATCGAACGCATCGCCCCGCAGCTCGACGGCGGTCGGTACCCCGTGAAGCGTGTCGTCGGAGACCAGCTGCTCGTCACCGCCGACATCTTCGCCGACGGCCATGACCTCATCGACGCCGTCCTCCTGCTGCGCGCCGATGACGAGGAGGAGTGGCAGACGGCGCCGATGCGGCCGGTCGACAACGACCGCTGGTCCGGTCACACCGAGCTCACCCGCAACCGATGGCACCGCTACGCGATCGAGGCGTGGCGGGACCATTTCGGCAGCTGGCGCGACGGGCTCCGCAAGAAGCTCGACGCCGGCGTCGCCGTGCCGGTCGAGATCGAGGAGGGCCGGATCCTGCTCGAAGCGGCGCGATCCCGCGCCGAGGCCGCGAGCGACGCCGACGCAGCGCATCTCATCAGTGAGTGCCTGGCGGCCGTCCGCCGCGCGCGCTCGGAGGCAAGCCGGGCCACGGCCCTGCTCGGAGAGGACCTGTTGGCGGCCATGCGCCGCCATCCGGACCGCCGGTACGCGACCCGCTCGCCGGAGCTGCCGCTCGTCGTCGACCGGGAGCGAGCCCGGTTTGGCGCCTGGTATGAGCTCTTCCCGCGCTCGCAGGGCCGCGATCCGCTGCACCCGGTGGCCACCACCTTCGCCGAGGCGGAGTGGCGGCTGCCCGAGATCGCGGGCATGGGCTTCGACGTGGTCTACCTGCCACCGATCCACCCCATCGGTCGCACAAACCGCAAGGGGCCGAACAACACCCTCGATGCCGGTGCGGACGACGTCGGGTCGCCGTACGCGATCGGCGGCGCGGAGGGCGGCCACGATGCCATCGCGCCGGAGCTCGGCAGCCTCGAGCAGTTCCTTCACTTCCGGGAGCAGGTGGAGGCGCACGGCATGGAGCTGGCGCTGGACATCGCCATCCAGGCGTCGCCCGACCACCCGTACGTCACCGAGCATCCCGAGTGGTTCCGTCACTCGCCGGACGGGTCGATCAAGTACGCCGAAAACCCGCCGAAGAAGTACCAGGACATCTACCCGGTCTACTTCGAAGGCGAGGATCACGCCGCCCGGGAGGCGCTCTGGCACGAGTGGAAGCGCGTGTTCACCGTCTGGATCGAGCGCGGGGTGAAGATCTTCAGGGTGGACAATCCGCACACGAAGCCGATCCCGTTCTGGGCCTGGCTCATCCCCGAGCTCCAGCGCGACCATCCCGAGGTGATCTTCCTGTCGGAGGCGTTCACCAAACCGAAGATGATGCGCCAGCTCGCGAAGATCGGCTTCACCCAGAGCTATACGTACTTCACCTGGCGCGAGTCGGCGGCCGAGCTGCGCGAGTACTTCACCGAGCTCACGCAGTCGGAGATGCGCGAGTTCTTCCGGGGGAACCTCTTCACGAACACGCCGGACATCAACCCACACCACCTCGACGCGGGGCGGCCGGCCTTCGTGATCCGCAGCGTGCTGGCGGCCACCCTGTCGAGCTCGTACGGCATCTACTCGGGGTGGGAGCTCTGCGAGTCCGCGCGCCTCGGGGAGCGCGAGGAATACCTCGATTCCGAGAAGTACGAGGTCCGAGCGCGGGACTGGGATGCGCCGGGGAACATCAAGCTGCTCGTCGGCGAGCTGAACCGGGTGCGCCACGAGCGCCCGGCGCTCAAGCGCTACGACAACCTGCGCTTCGAGCACGTCACCGGCCAGCGGACGCTGTTCTACCGCAAGGCGCTGCCGCTCGGGAAGCCCGATCCGCTCACCGGCGAGCCGAACCGTTGGCGCGATCCGGTCTACGTTGCCGTGAACACCGATCCGGAGACAGCCGAGCATGCGATCCTGCATCCCGACCTGCCGGCGGTCGGCATCGACTGGGACGAGCCGTATCAGCTCACCGACCTGCTGACCGGCCGGACGTCGCGCGAGGTGGGGGCCGATCTGCACCTGCATCTGGATCCGGCAGTGGAGCCGTTTCGAATCTTCAGCATCTCGGCGCTCCAACGCTGATCCTCGCGCCCCTTCCCACGGAGGTTGACCCGGCCAGGTGATTAGACCAGCCACATCCGAGCCCGCCCGCGCCGATGCCCGCGCGCCGCAGCTGTTGCGCGACGATCCGCACTGGTACAAGGACGCAATCGTCTACCAGCTCCACGTCAAGGCGTTCAACGACGCGAGTGGCGACGGGATGGGCGACTTCGCCGGTCTGGCCGAGAAGCTCGACTACATCGCCGATCTCGGCGTGACGGCGATCTGGCTCCTGCCCTTCTACCCCTCGCCGCTGAAGGACGACGGCTACGACATCGCCGACTACACGAAAATCCACCCCGACTACGGCTCGCTGCGCGACTTTCGGAGTTTCGTGCGGGAAGCACATCGGCGCGGCCTGCGGGTCATCACCGAGCTCGTGGTCAACCACACCAGCGACCAGCACCCGTGGTTCGTCGAGGCCCGATCCAGCCGGCGAAACCCCAAGCGGGACTGGTACGTGTGGAGCGACACGGACGGGCGGTATGCCGACGCGCGGATCATCTTCATCGACACCGAGAAGTCGAACTGGACGTGGGACGAAGAAGCGGGCGCGTATTACTGGCACCGATTCTTCAGTCACCAGCCGGACCTGAACTACGACAACGAAGAGGTCCAGGAGAACATGCTCGCCGCGCTCCGGTTCTGGCTCGACCTCGGGCTGGACGGGTTCCGGCTGGACGCGGTCCCCTATCTCTACGAGCGCGAGGGAACCAACTGCGAGAACCTCCCCGAGACCCACAGATCGGAAGAGCA
>JAHWJN010000005.1 GCA_019348395.1 Chloroflexota bacterium | reverse complement strand
AGCGTCGGGCTCGAGAAGGTCCAGGTGGCGGCGCTGGCGGAGCGACTCGATGACCTGCTCGATGCGGTCGAGGCGCCCGACGAGCCTCCGCCAGCGGACGAGGGTGGGCTCGAAGAGCCGGTCGTGGAGCTCTTCCGCGTCGGTGCCATGGCGCTGGCCTGGGATCCCGGAGCGGAGGCGATCGTGATCGAGGCGCAGACCCCGACCGAGGATGGTGAGTATGTCGAGCTGCCGGACGAGGCGGAGGACGGCCCCGACCTGCTGCGGGTCCGCATCGATCCGGCGCGTGCTCGCGGCTTCGTCAGGCGAGCCGAGGCACTGGTGGCGAGCGGCCGCCCGGCGTGTCCCTTCTGTGGCCAGCCGCTCGATCCGCAGGGTCACTTCTGCCCGCGGGGGAACGGCCACTTCAACTGAGATGAGCGTCGAGGCCCCCGACCCACCGCTGCGGGTCGACTGGATCGATCCTGGCGCCTTCGGCGACGGGCGCGCCGGGCGCCTCGGCATGACGTTCCTGCCCGGCAAGCGCGGCCCGTCACTCCGGTACCCCGGGCGCGTGTACCGCCGCGAGCTGGAGAGAGATCTGGGCAGGCTGACGGCGCTCGGTGTGGAGCGGCTGCTGCTGCTGGTGGAGGACGGTGAGCTGGCCCGGTGGGGGGATCCGAACATCGTCGAACGAGCCCTCCAGCACGGTATCGAGGTCGCGCGGCGCCGGCTGCCCGACGGATCGGCGCCCCGATCTGCCGTGCAGATGACGGCGATGCTCGACTGGGTCGACGCGGCACGCTCCGACGGCGACGTGGCCGTGGCATGCATGGGCGGCGTCGGCCGAACCGGAACGGTGGCCGCGTGTGCGCTCGTCCGCGCGGGCTGGCCGGCCGACGCCGCGATCGCCGAGGTCCGCCGGATCCGGCACCCGACGGCGGTGGAGACCGAGGAGCAGCTCCGGTTCGTCCACGATTTCGCCGGATGACGCGTCGCGTAACGGCCTCCCCGGCACGCCTGGCCGGAATCGTCGGCGTGCTCCTCCTCGCCGCCGTGCTCGTGGCCGCGGTCGCGATGCCGACCGCTGCCCCGGACGCGGCACCGGCGGATGCCTCCGAGCTCGTCACGGTCGTGCGGATCGTCGACGGCGACACCGTCCTGGTCGAGATCGACGGTCGCGTGGAACGGGTGCGGTACGTCGGTATCGACGCGCCGGAGCTCGAGTCGACGGACGGCGGACGCGCGGCCGACTGCTTCGGTCCCGAGGCGCGGCACCGGCACGTCGAGCTGGTGGCCGGTCGACAGCTGCGGATGGAGCGAGACCGTTCCGACCGCGATCGCTTCGACCGCCTGCTGCGCCACGCCCGGGTGGAGATCGACGGTGAGTGGCGGCACGTCGGCGAGCTGCTGGTGGCCGAAGGCGCGGCCCATGCGCGCTCGTACCCGCCGGACACCTCACTGGACGGTCGGCTCGCCGACGCCGAGCGGCGCGCGCGCGATGCGGACGCCGGGCTGTGGGGCGCCTGCGGCCCCGGCTAGTCGTCCTCGGGCGTGGTCGTCGGGGTGGGGGAAGGGTCCTCGTCCGGCGGCGGTACCCGGGTCACCAGCAGGCTCCAGGCGCAGTTGCTCTGGACGGTGAGGAACACCTGGCCACGAATCTCCGGACGGGCGGCGAAGAACGTGGGCTGGAGCGTCCCGGGCACCAGGTCGTTGCCGATTGTGGCCCGGATCGCCTGGATCGGCTCGCCGTCGGCCGGCGCCAGCATCACGGAGAAGGTGCACCGCATGCGCGCAGGGTCGACCGCCACCCACCGGATGGCGTGGTGCTCGTCCGCGATGTCGATCGGACCGTACTGGGCGTCGCCGGTGAGCGCGTGCACGGCGACCACCGGACTGTCGTCGGCGCTGCGTCCGGTTGCTCGCAGGAACGCATCGGGCTCGTAGCCCGCGGCGATCCAGCCCTCGGTGAACGCCGGCTCGTCCGGGTCGGCGTCGGCGACCAGGTACCAGCCGACGCTGTCCAGGGGTATGGGGCCCATGCGCACCTCCAGCTCCGTGGCCACCGGCAGCAGGCCGGCCACCACGACGCTGCTCAGGCCGGGTCGCTGGCGGACGCGGAGCCCGTCGATCGCGGTGGCGACGATCTCGCCGCCGGAGAAGATCGGCACGTCGCCGAGGTCGGGGGTCGGCTCCGGAGCCGCGGTCGGGGTCGGCGTGGGAGAGGGGGTCGGGGATGGGGAGGGCGTCGGCCTGGGCGAGAGAGTGGGTGTCGGAGTTGCGAGCGGCGGGAACGTGCAGCCGGCCGCCAGGGCGGCGAGGATCAGGAGGGCCGCCAGCGGCCGGCGCGGGACCGTCACGCCCTCCAGCCTAGCGGTTCACCCGGCGTGCGGCAGGTCCGCGGCGAGCAGGTCGGCGATCTCCCGGGCGTTCGTCGTGCCGTAGTTCGCATAGCAGTTGTTCATGAGCACGTGGACCTCCGGTGCACTCGCTGCCGCCTCCCGAATCCGGGGAACCCATTCGCCCAGCTCGGACTCGTCGTAGAGGTACCGGAACCGCTCGACCACCGGGATCCCGCGCTGCTCCCACGTCTCGCTGCGCCGGCCATGGAAGCGAACCACCGCGAGCTTTGGTGAGCTGACCAGGGTCACCGGCGGGACCGACGACTTCGTGCCGGGCGGCGCGTCGACCATGACGAACGGGATCGAGTGATCGGCCAGGAACCGCATCGTCCGCTCGCGGTTCTTGTCGTTGAACCAGGAGGCGTGGCGCAGCTCGACGGCGAAGGGCAGGTCCCCGACTCGGTCGCGCGCCCGCAGGATCTCCTCGCGAGATTCCGAGGTCGGGAAGAACCAGCGCGGGTACTGAAGGAAGAGCGCGCCGAGCTTGCCGGAGCTCCGCAGCGGCTCGAGCACATCCAGAAACCGCGACCAGATCTCGTCTTCGATGTCACGGGGCAGGTCGCGCGCGTAGACGCGCTTCTGGTCGAGGAGATCCGCGGGCAGCGCCTCGCGAAGATCCTGCGGCAGGCGCTTCACCTCCGACGGCTGCCCCGTCATCAGCGCGTGGGCCTTGATGTCGAAGGTGAAGTCGGGTGGCGTCCGCTCGAGCCAGAGCTCTGCGGTGCGGCGTGCCGGCAGTGCGTAGTAGGTGGCGTCCACCTCGACGATGGGGAACTGGCTGGCGTAGTAGTGGAGCCGCTCCTCGGCCGTCCCGGCATCCGGCGGGTAGAAGACGCCGGGCGCGGTCATCGTCGGATCGGTCCAGGAGGCGGTGCCGATGCGGACGGTCGCGTCACCGACGCGCAACGGTTCGCGCGCGGCCGCTGCGTGTTCCTCCCCGCGGCGTCCGGCCACGTCCGGTCCGGGGTCGTGGACGCTGAGCTCCGGCATGCGCCGCAGTCTACGGCGCGTACCCGACAGGTCCTGTCGCGTTTGAGCCGATCAGACCTGGTGGAGCGCGCGTCGGACGACGCCGGTGGACAGGACCACCATGGTGATCCCGGCAAGGGCAAAGCCGAACAGGTAGATGGGGTGCCACTCGACCAGCATCACGGCGACCGATGTGCCGATCGCCAGGACGAGCTGCAGCACCGCTGCCATGGTCCACGACCAGCGACGACGGCGGCGCGCGCCCCGGGCGGCGATGGCGGCGAAGACCGCGAAGAGGAACGCGGCGCCGGCGGCGAATCGCACCGACGTCTCCGCCGCGCGCCCGGCGTCGCCGCCGAGGGCGTCACGCAGTCCCGCGGCCACCAGGCTGAGGAAGATGGCCAGTCCGAGGGTGAGGACGGCCTGGCTGACGAGCAGTCCACGAAGCGCGCCGAGGAGCGGAATGCGGGCGATGGGCGTGGCCGGAAGGGCATGGGCGGCGGTCGAGACGGCGTTCATGTCGCAAGTCTCCCTGCTCCCGGGCTGCTGCGGCCATGGCCGAATGGCGGGACCGTGCTACGTCATTTGACGGCATCGCTCGTGCACTGCCGGCCGACCGTGAGCCGCGAACCGACCGACCGCTCCCGTGCCCTGGGCGAGATCGAGTTCCTTGCATGGCTGCTCGACAACAGCATCCCGGTGCCCGGCACCGGGGGCCGTCGCTTCGGCATCGACGCGCTCGTCGGCTTCATGCCCGTGGTCGGCGACCTGTTCGGCGGCGTCATGAGCCTCATCGTCGTCTGGCGCGGGTCGCGCATGGGCCTGCCGCGCATCGTGGTGGTGCGCATGCTGGTCAACGCGGCCGTTGATCTGGTTGTCGGCGCCATCCCGCTTGTGGGCGACGCCTTCGACCTGTGGTTCAAGGTGAATGATCGGAACCTGCGTCTCATCCGGCGCCACCTCGAGCGGCCGGACGCCTCGACGCGCAGCGACTGGCTCGTGGTGCTCGCGCTCGTCGTCGTGGTGGCGCTGCTGCTGCTCGCCATCGGGTGGCTGATCGTCAGCGTGATCGCCGCGGTGATCGGTCTGTTCGGCTAGCGATGGGGAGCCGGCGCCCGGGCGTAGCGGCGAAGCGCGGACTCGGCGAGCTCGCGCATCCGTTCTCGAACGGCCGGCGGGTCCAGGACCTCGATGCGGTCTCCGGCGGCGAGCAGGCGCCCGGGCGCCTCGTCCGGCCAGTCGACGGCCAGACGCACGTGGTGCCAGCCGTCCGGGTCATCGGTCTCGATCACCTCCGCCGCGCCGACGGCGCGCGTTCCGACCAGGTCAGAGAGCAGGCCGGTCGCGTCGGGGGCGATGCGCAACGTGACCGTGATCCGTGGCGTTTCCCGCTCGTAGGCCTCGGTCGAGGCCGCCCAGTGGGCAGACAGCTCGAAGTCCGACGGTCGCGCCGCCGGCTGGTCGGTGACCCGCACCGCAGAGATCCGGGCGACACGATAGGTGCGGATGCTGCCGTCCACGCCCGCCACCAGGTACCAGACGCCTGCCTTCAGCACGATGCCCAGCGGATCGATCGTCCGCTCGACCTCGCCGCCATCCCGCCGGTAGCGCACCTCCACTCGCCGTCCCTCCCACACCGCGTCGGCCAGTGGGGCGAGGTGAGGGACCCGGTCGGCATCGTGGAACCAGCCGGAAGCGTCGAGATGGAACCGCTCCACGAGGCGCGAGGCGCGCGCCCGGAGCTCGGCGGGGAGCGCGGCGAGCACCTTGAGCCTCGCGGCCGCGACCACGGTCCCGAGCCCGAGCTCGGCGGCCGGCCCGGGCAGGCCGGAGAGGAACAGCGCTTCGGCCTCCTCGGCCGTGAGGCCGGTGAGCCGCGTCCGGTAGCCATCCACCAGCTGGATGCCGCCATGCGGCCCGCGCTCGGCGTAGATCGGGACTCCGGCCGCGCTCAGTGCATCGACGTCACGATGGACCGTCCGCTCGGAGACCTCGAGCTCGCGTGCCAGCATGCCGGCGGTCATCTTTCCGCGGGCCTGGAGGAGCAGGAGCAGCTGCACGAGACGGGAGGCTCGCATCGGGCCGAGGATACGCGCCCCCGAGCATCCGGCTGCTCAGGTTCGTGACGCCAGGAAGCGGACGATCTCCTCGACCGCTTCGTCGAGCACCGGACCCATGCCGTGGCCAAGTCGCGGCCAGGTACGCAGCACCGAGATGTCGAGGCGCTCGACGGCGGTGTGCAGCAGGTCGATCCGGGCGAACGGGTCGGCCTCGCCGGAGAGGAGCAGGACCGGACAGCGGATCGCCGGCCAGTGGCTTGTCCTGGCGTCCCATGTGTCGTGCCGGCCGGGGGCATGGAGGGGGTACGAGAGGAGGACGAGGGCGGCGGGCGTGGGCGCCGCCTCGGCGGCCAGCAGTGACGCGACCCGCCCACCGAACGAGTGCCCGCCGATGGCGGTGTCCGCCGCCTCCGCCTCGAGGGCCTGTCGGTAGCCGGGGACGGCGCGCTCCGCCTTCCCACGAGGCAGCGGCACCAGTCCGACCGAGAGGCCGAGCGCCCCGAGTGCCGATGCCATCGGCGCGAGCCGCTCGACGCCTCCCGACGCACCCGGGGCGAGGAGCAGGCGTGCGGTCGTCATCGGCCGCAGGATAGGCGGATCCGCCGGTTCCAGATCATGCCCGCGGACGGGCCGGAGGGGCTCGATCTGCGGGACGGGATCCGTCGGCGTACCCTTGGTGCATGACACGCGAAAAGATCATGAAGTCCGACGCCGAGTGGCGAGCGGAGCTGACCCCGGAGCAGTACGAGGTCCTGCGTCAGAAGGGGACCGAGCCGGCCTTCACCGGCGCGTACTGGGACGAGCACGGATCCGGGGTGTACCGATGCGCCGCCTGCGGCGCCGAGCTCTTCGATGCCGGGACGAAATTCGACTCGGGATCGGGCTGGCCGTCGTTCTTCAAGCCCAGGGAAGACGACGCCGTTGAGATCGAGACGGATCGGTCGTTCTTCATGACCCGTACCGAGGTGCACTGCGCGCGGTGCGGCGGGCATCTGGGGCATATCTTCGACGATGCCCCCGACCAGCCGACCGGACTGCGCTACTGCATCAACTCGGCGGCCCTGGACTTCGATCCGGAGCAGGCCGAACAGGTCGAACAGGTCTAGCTCGACGCAGCGCGGACGTCAGCGGCCGTCGGCCACCGCGCGCATGACCCGCGCCGCCGTGCGGCATCCCTCGTCGTCGACGTCGAGGTGGGTGACCGCCCGGACCGTGCGTGGCCCGAATGCGTTGAGCAGGACCCCTCGTTCTCGGCAGCGATCGACGAAGGTCGGCGCGTCCGGCACGCCCCGCCGCTCGACGAGGCTGAAGATGACGATGTTGGTCTGGACCGTTCCGGGGTCCAGCTCCACGTCGTCGCCCCGGAGCAGCTCGGCCGCGAGCAGCTGGGCGTTGGCATGGTCATCGGCGAGGCGCTCGACGTGATGGGCAAGGGCATACGAGCCCGCAGCGGCCAGGATGCCGGCCTGCCGCATCGCGCCGCCCGCCATCCGCCGATAGCGATGCGCACGCGCGATGTGCTCGCGTGACCCCGCCAGGAGGGAGCCGGCCGGCGCGCCGAGCCCCTTCGACAGCGACAGGCTGACGAGATCGAAGCCGCGAGCAAGGTCGGCCGCGGGACGGCCGCTCGCGACGGCGGCATTCAGGAGCCGGGCTCCGTCGAGGTAGGTGCGGAGTCCGTGTTCTCGTGCCGTTTCGAGTGAAGCCTCCACCTCCGCCTGGTCGGGGACGATGCCTCCCGCTCGGTTGTGGGTGTTCTCGGCCACCAGCAGGGTGGTCGGCGGCAGGACGATGTGGTCGCGCGGCTTGATCGCGGCGCGCACGTCGTCCGCGCTGTAGCGGCCGCCTGCGCCGATCGGAGAGAACTGCACTCCCGCGTTCGCGGCCCCCGCCCCGCTTTCGTGCAGGACGAGATGTGAGTCGGGCGGCACGAGGACGTCGTCGCCCGGCCGCGTCAGCGTGCGAAGCGCCACCTGGTTGGCCATGGTGCCGGTCGGCAGGAACAGCGCGGCATCGGTGCCGAGCAGGGCAGCGACCTCGTCCTGCAGCCGGTTGACCGATGGGTCCTCGCCGTACTGGTCGTCGCCCACCTCGGCGTCGGCCATGGCACGACGCATCGCCGCACCGGGCAGGGTGACCGTGTCCGAGCGCAGGTCGATGGCGTGGGTCATCGACCGATGATAGGGAGCCGATCAGCGCGCCGGCAGGCGCCCGCGCGTGGAGCGGACGCGCCGCCGCTGGACCACCGTCCCGAAACCGATGTTCTCGGGTGACACCTGGGTCGGCGCGCCACGGACCCACTCGACCGCCGCCTCCAGATCATCGACGCAGAACGGCTTGCCCAGGACGGCAACCCCGGGGCCGGAGACGAGGTTCATCGGGATCGAGGCCAGGGACATACCGGTGCAGACGAGCACACGCGGCAGCGTCAACAGGGTGCGTCGCCGTGCCGGCTGCAGCTCGAGCAGCTGCGTGCCGTCGATCACGATCGCGTCCGGACGCTGACCGATGCCCAGCCGGGAGTGCAGCTCGTCGGGTGTCAGCACCTCCGCCTCGGGCAGCAGCTCCGCGAAGAGCACCCGAATGCCCGGCTCGCGGTCGGTGATCCAGAGCATGCCTGCCATCGCGGCCGGCAGAGCAATTCCGATGCCGATACCCCGGGGCGACCGACGGTCGCACGGGCCGGCATTCGCAAACGGGTCTACCCTGCACCCATGCGGACCGCGGTCCAGACCCCGTACCCGGCGCCTCCGCCGCTTCCATGGCAGGCAGCGGCGCTCGCCGGCCTCGCCGCGGGCGCGGCCGCCCTTGGGGTGGCGGAGCTCATCGCCGGACTGCTGCCGGGCGCGGCGAGCCCGCTGATCGCGATCGGCGACACGGTCATTGCGCTCCAGCCGCCGGGGGCAAAGCAGTTCGTCGTCGACATCTTCGGCGAAGCCGACAAGGCCATCCTCGTGGCAACGGTCGGAGTTGTCGCGCTCGCGGTGGCGGCAGGGTTGGGCGTGGTCGCCGGCGATCGGCCGGGGCTGGCTCGGATCGGCATCGCGACGTTCGGGCTGGCCTACCTGGGAGCCGGGCTTCGTGATCCACTCTCCGATGCGCTGCCGACACTGATCGGCGTCGTGGTATCGGTCAGCGTCGCGCTCGTGGTGCTGGGCTGGCTGCTCGCCCTCGCGCGACGCCGACGGGCGCCAGAGGCGGCGCAGATGCCGGCGTGGGGCCGCCGGCGCTTCATCGGGACGTCGCTGGCGGTCGCCGGCGTGGCGCTCGGCAGCGGACTGGTGGGGCGCTCCCTGCTCGAGCGCGGGCGTGAGGCCGCGCTTCCGCAGGCGGGACGCATTCCGGACCCGTCATCCACCGCACCGCCGCCGCCAGCGGGGGCCGAGCTGGAGGGCGTCGAGGGACTGAGCCCGCTGGTGACGCCGAACTCGGAGTTCTACCGCATCGACACGGCGCTCATCGTGCCGCGGCCCCGGCTGGACACCTGGCGGCTGCGCGTCCACGGCCTGGTCGATGCGCCGTTCGAGCTGACCTACGACGAGCTGCTGGCCATGCCGATCCATGAGCAGTACGTGACGATCGCGTGCGTGAGCAACGAGGTCGGCGGGAACCTCGTCGGCAATGCGCGCTGGGCCGGCGTGCGCCTCCGCGAGCTGCTCGACCGGGCCCAGGTCCGGACGGAGGCGACCCAGGTCGTCGGGCGAGCGGTCGACCGGTTCACCGCGGGCTTTCCGCTGGAATGGGTGCTCGCGGCGGACCGCGAGGCACTCGTGGCGGTGACCATGAACGGCGAGCCGTTGCCGGCCGACCATGGCTTCCCGGCCCGGCTGATCGTGCCCGGGCTGTACGGCTACGTGAGCGCCACGAAGTGGCTCGCGGACATCGAGCTCACCACCTGGGAGGGCTTCGACGGCTACTGGGTTCCGCTCGGGTGGGCGAAGGAAGCGCCGATCCTGACGCAGTCGCGCATCGACGTGCCTCGGCCGTCCGCGCGGGTGGCGGCCGGCCGGACACCGATCGCCGGCGTGGCCTGGGCGCCGGACCGCGGCATCAATGCCGTCGAGGTTCGCATCGACGATGACGACTGGCAGCCGGCGACGGTGAGCACGCCGATCTCCGACGCCACCTGGGTGCAGTGGCTGTTCACGTGGGACGCGCCGCCGGGAGCGCACACGATCCGAGTGCGGGCCACCGATGGGCTGGGCGACGTCCAGACCGACCAGCGGACCCGGCCCGACCCGGATGGAGCACGCGGGCACCACCAGATCGAGGTGACGGTCACCTAGAGTACGGGGGAACCCCATGACCATCGCGGGGTGGCCCGATGGTCCCCCCGGTGGTCTGCTCCGCGGGATGGCCTCCCACGTCCGGACCCGCGGTCAGCTTCCCCCTCGCGACACGCCGCACCGCCTGCTGCTCATTCGCGGCGTCGCCGTACTGGCGCTCGTCGCCACCGCGACCTACCTGGCGTGGCGCGCCACGTCCACGATGAACGCCGACGCCTGGTGGCTCTCGGTGCCGATGCTGGTCCTCGAGACGCACGCCGCAGTCGGCATCGGTCTGTTCACCTTCAGCCTGTGGGACGTCGATCGGCGCCCGCCCCGACGCCAGCTCGCCCGCATGCCGGCGATCGCCGTCGTCATTCCCACCTACAACGAGGGCCCGGAGATCCTCGTCCCGACCATCGCGGCGGCCGTGTCGCTCGAGCCAATGCATGAGACATGGGTCCTCGATGACGGCGAGCGGCCGGAGATCGAAGAGCTGGCGGCTGCGCTCGGCGCTCGCTATCTCGCCCGGCCGACGCACGAGCACGCCAAGGCCGGCAACCTCAACCACGCGCTCGGCGTGATCGACGCGGACATCATGGCCGTCCTCGACGCCGACCACGTCGCGCAGCCCGAGTTCCTGACGGCGACGCTCGGCTACTTTGCCGATCCGAAGGTGGCCCTCGTCCAGACGCCGCAGGACTTCTACAACGTCACCAGCTTTGAGCACGGCGCCGGCGAGTCCTACGGAGAGCCGTTCCACGAGCAGACCCTCTTCTACCGGCTCCTGCAGCCGGGCAAGAACCGCTGGAATGCCGCCTTCTGGTGCGGCACGAACGCGCTCGTGCGCGTGTCCGCGCTTCGCGAGATCGGCGGGGCCGCCACCGACACGATCACCGAGGACATTCACACCACGATCCGATTCCACCGCCGCGGCTGGCGGACCGTCTATCACAACGAGGTGCTCGCCCGTGGCCTTGCCGCCGACGACGCCACCCAGTACCAGCTTCAGCGAAATCGATGGGGGACCGGCGCCATGCAGGTGCTCCGGGCAGAGAACCCGCTCACCGTGCGGGGTCTGACCCTCGGCCAGCGCCTGGGCTACGCCTCCACGCTGCTCGGCTGGTTCGACTCCTGGCGCACCCTCGGCTTCCTCCTGCTTCCGCCCGCGGTGCTGCTCTCCGGCCAGATCCCGATCATCGCGGACGGCACGACGTTCGCCGTCGCCTTCGCCGTGACGTACCTCCTGCAGCAGGCGGCGCTCTACCTGCTCGGTCGCGGCGCGTACCGGCCGCTGCTCTCGATCGTGTTCGACTTCGTGCGCATGACCCCGAACTTCCTCGCCACGCTGTCCCTCTTCAGCGCCCGCACGCCCCGCTTCCGAGTCACGCCGAAGGGGCGAATCGCCTCGGACCGTGAGCCGGCGTCGGCGCCGGTGCTGCTCCGCCTCTCGCTCATGGTCGCGGCGGTCGCGGCGGTGGCCTACCTGTTGCACCTGGGACCGCTCGACCTCGGCTACGCCTCGGAGTGGGCCGCGGCCGGGGCGTTCGCCTGGCTGTGCGTCAACGCCGCGCTGGCCTGGCTCGCCATTCGGCGAGTCCAGTCGCTGCGGTTCGCCGCCGAACGGCGGAGCGCGGTGCGCTTCGCCGTCGACGTCCCGGGCTGGATCGACGGCAGGGAGGCGGCGGTCCAGGACGTGTCGGTCGGCGGAGCCCTCGTCGCGACCGATGCGCCACTCGAGGAGCGGGAGGCGCACCTGGTGAGCTTCGAGCTGCCGCGCGGGACGACCTCGCTCTGGGCCCAGGTGCGGTCGTCTCGGCGCGCACCGACCGGCGAGCACCATTACGCCCTCGAGTTCGAGCCGGGCCAGTACCCGGCTCGTGCCGCCCTGGCACGCACGGTGTTCCAGGGCCGTTACCCGGTGTCCGGTACGGTCCGGCATGCGCCGACCGAGCTGCTCAGGCGAGAGCTGGCGGGCCTGTCCCGGCGCTTCCGCGAGCGTCGCCCGGCAGTCCGGCCGGCACCACTGCCCGGGCTCGTTGCGGCCCGCGAGGCCTGACGGCCGTCAGCTGTCGGGCGCGCCCACCATGGGTGTCACCAGGGCCGTATCCGACTCATGGTGCAGGTGCACCCGGACCTCGATGAGCCCCTCCTCGAGCGGCGCGGTGGTCACGAGCCGCCATGCCGCGTGCGACAGGTTCGCGACGCGCTGGTCCGGCGTCCCGAAGTAGCACGGGCACGAGTCGACCACCGGCAGCACGACACACCGCTCGGCGCAGACGACCACTGTCACCGGCGCGCCATCGGGCGTGCCGCCGCCCATCTCGACAGGCAGGGCCACCGTGGCCTGACCCTCCCAGCCGGCGCTTTCGGGATAGCTCGAGGCCATTCCGATCACCACCCCGTCGATCGGCTCGGTCGTGCCGGCGAGCGGCGCGTGGGTGGCGGCGGTCGCGTCACCGAACAGCGTCGCGGCGGGATTGCCGGCGAAGGCGTACCAGTAGTCGACCTTCCCATCGAAGTAGGCAGATCGATGGAGCCAGGTCTCTGCCGCCTCGACCGAGGGGTGCGGCAGGCGCACGAGACCATCGGGCACGAACCGCGGCTCGGACGCGAAGACCTCGCCGTACGCACGCTGGGGCGCAGACAGGAGTTCCGCGAGCAGATGCGCGGCGCCTTCGAAGAAGTCCGTCGCGAAGTAGGCGCTGGCGCCCATATCGGCCAGCGGGCCGCGAGAGTAGGCGCCGACGCGTGCCGCGGCGACCGCCTCGCTGGCCGGCGTGTCGAAGCCTTCCGATGCACCGGGGGCATAACAGGCATTGGAGTAGATCATCACCCAGCCCGGCGCAGGGCGAGCGTGCTCGGCGATCCACGCCTCGCCGTAGTACGCGAGCGACCCATCTCGCCAGGAGTCGTCGTGCGTACCCCGCGCATTCGGCCCGTTGAGACCCCATCCGTTCGTCGTCGCCGGGCTCGCTGGTCCGTAGGGGTTCGGCGAGCCGACGCCGTGACCGAAGTAGACGACGATGTGCGCGCCGGCGACCGCGGTCAGCACCGCTTCGGCGGTGGCGTTGGGCGAGTAGGCGCGGGCCACCTCGGCACCGTGTGCTTCGGCCGCGCCGGCGGCCGCTTCCGCCAGGGCGAGATACACCGGGGTCAGGTCGCCGACCGGCCCGACGATGATCGCGACGCGAACCGGTGTCGCCGCACGCGAAGGTGCTGGCAGGCTGAGGCTGCCGAGCAGCAGACCGATGAACAGAGCGAGGAGCAGGGCGAGTCGCAACGGATCCCCCAGAGGGCACTCGGGTGTCGTCCGGGGCGGATCATCCCATCTGGAGCCATTCGACGGCAAGGGTAGTTGTCGAGGCGGTGCACGGGCGCACCACATCGGCCGTCAGGCGCCTGCCGGCTCCATCGGGCCCACCCGACGCTGGCCGCCGTCACCGGGCCCGGACAGGGCCTCGAAGATCACGTCGGCCCAGGCGCTGTAGCCGACGAGCGAGGGGTGGAAGCGGTCGGTCGAGAGCACGTCGGTCTTTCCCTGGATGAGCGGCGGAACGTGGCGCGCCAGGTCGGCGTAGTGCACGCCGGCTCGGTCCGCTTCTGCCCGCGCGACGCGCCGGAGCAGGCGCGCGTACTGGTCCGCGATGAAGATGAGTGGCTCCACGCCGCGCAGCGCGCCGCGGAATGCGGGGATTCCGGCCAGGACGATCCGCGCGTGCGGCGCCGCGGCCCGAATGCCGTCCATGGTGGCCCGCAGGTCGGCGCGGAACCGACTGGGCGCGGTCTGGTGCGTGGCGTCGTTGGAGCCGATGACGACGGCGACAGCGTGGGCGCCGGGGAGGAACGGCTCCTTCTCCCTGTCCCGCAGCGGTTCGAGCGCGCGGGGGAGCTGGATGCGGAGCAGGTCGGTGACTCGCGCACCCGACCAGCCGTAGCTCACGACGTGGACCGGCGCCTGCTCGCGATCGGCAATGCGCTGGGCCAGCAGGTAGGGGAGGGCGTGCTCGGCTCGATCGACGCCCACGCCGGCGGTCGTGGAGTCGCCGAGCACGACCAGGCGCAGCGGGCCGCCCCTGCCGGTGACGCCGGTCGGGTGCACGACGTGGTTGATGTAGAAGCCGGGGTGCCCGGGAAGGAACTCCATGCGGCGCAGACGCATGAGCTGCACGGCCACGATGCCGGCGAGGGCACCGGTGGCCGCCCCGACGAGGCGCGCGATGCGAACGAGCCAGCGGTCCATCGGCTCACGGTACCGCCGCCGGAGCCTTGACGCCACCGCAACAATCGGTGCCGTGCCCGACGCGCCCCTCATCATCGTCAATCCCGCCGCGGGGAATGGTCGCGCGGGTCGCCTCCTGCCCTGGATCCGGGAGCGGCTCGAATCACGCCGCGAGATCAGGCTGGAGGTCACGCGCCGGCCCGGCGACGCCGAGCACTGGGCGTCGGAGTCGAGCCGCGCCCACGACCGTGTCGTGGCGATCGGCGGGGACGGCACGGTGCAGGAGGTGGTCAACGGGCTGCTTGCCCCCGGCTCGGCCCGTGCGTCGATCGGTATCGTCCCCACGGGGAGCGGCAACGATCTGGCGCGCAGCCTCGGGTTGTCAGGTGATCCGGCGACGGCATGGACCGCTGCCATCGGCCGCCGGACCACGGACCTCGACGTGGCGCACGCCAGCGGTGCTCCGGGTCGCGGACGCTGGTTCGCGTCGGCGGGTGGGATCGGCTTCGATGCCCAGGTCGCGCACGCCATGGTCGTCCGCCGCGGCTGGCAGCGCGGCCGGGCGGGGTACCTGGCGACGGCCCTCGCGCAGCTCCGCCGTTTCCCGAACCGCCGTGTCCGCCTCGCGTTCGACGATGGCACGCTCATCGAGCGGCGCGTCCTGCTGGTCGCGGTGACCAACGGGGCCTATTACGGCGGGGGGATGCACATCGCGCCGGGCGCGCTCGTGGACGACGGGATGATGGACCTCTGCATCGTCGGTGACATCGGGCGCCTGGAGGCACTGCATCAGCTGCCGAACCTGTACCGGGGCCGGCACGTGGACCACCCCGCGGTCGAGATGCGGCGCGCCCGCACGGTGGAGATCGACGGTGAGCCGGGAACGCTGACCCACCTCGACGGCGAGCCCTTCCACGGACTGCCGCTGCGCGTGGAGATGCATCCGGCCATGCTGACCGTCGCCGTCCCGGTGCGATAGGCTCCGCCCCATGACCGATGCCCCGAACGAGCATGCTCCCGAAGCTCGGGCCGACGGATCACCGCGCGTCGGTGCGACGCTCGCCGGCGCGGGCGGCCGCCGCATCGGGCGGGTCGACGCGGTCTTCGCCGACTACCTGCTTGTGAGGACCGCCGGGCTGCTGCCCGTCGACCTCTACGTCCCGCGGGTCGAGGTGGCCGGAGAGGGGGACCGTCTCGCCGTCGAGATCGGTCCCGATGAGGCGTATGCTCGATGGCACCGGCCGCTGAAGCGGGCCCCGCACGACTGAGTTCGAAATCCCGGATTCGTGGGGACGCGAGGGCCAGCACCGGTCTTGCAGTACCCTGTGAACGTCATGAACGACGCCGATACGATCCAACCGCTGAACGGTCGACCGCCGTACGAGCCGGGCGATGCCGGCGCCTTCTTCGCGCACGTCGGATCGGGCGGCAAGGTCGAAGCCGACGACTGGATGCCAGACGAGTACCGTGCCGCGGTCCTGAAGTTCGTCGAGATGCACGCCAACTCGGAGCTGATGGGCGTGCTGCCCGAGCGAGACTGGATCATGCGTGCCCCGAACCTGCGCCGAAAGCTGGCGCTCACGAGCAAGATCCAGGACGAGGTCGGGCACGCACAGCTGCTCTACCGGGTCGCCGAGGATCTCGGCAAGCCGCGCGCGGCGATGTTGCAGGACCTGCTCGACGGGAAGACGAAGTTCCACAACGTCTTCCACTACCCGACACGCTCGTGGGCGGACGTCGGCATCATCGCCTGGCTGGTGGATGCTGCCGCGATCGTGTCCCAGCAGGCACTCCGCGACTCGTCCTACGCCCCCTACGCCCGCACCATGAAGAAGATCTGCTGGGAGGAGTCCGTGCACATCATGCACGGGCGCGACGTCGTGCTGACCCTCATGAACGGCACGCCCACCCAGCGGGCCATGGTCCAGGAGGCGCTCGATCGATGGTGGGGCCCGCTCATGCAGATGCACGGTCCGCCGACCGATCCCGCGAAGGACAAGGATCTGCACTGGGGCATCAAGGCCAAGAACAACGAGCAGCTGCGGCAGGAGTTCCTGTCGATCTACGTCCCGCGAATCCGGGAGCTGGGCCTGCGCATCCCCGATCCGGAGCTGCGCTACGACGAGGCCGAGGGTCGGTGGCACTACACCGAGCCGGATTGGGCCGAGCTCAAGGCGGTCGTGACCGGGCACGGACCGGCGTCGGAGTCGCGGCTCGAGTTCCGGCGGCTCAACTTCGCGGACACCCAGTGGGTGCGCGATGCCCTCCTCGGAGGCGCTTCGGCCGCGGCGTGACCGAGCAGCGGCCTGCCGGCGAGCGCGTCTGGGAGGTCTTCCGCCAGGAGGACGAGGGTGATCCGATGGTCCACTCCGGAAACGTGAACGCGCCCGACGAGGAGCTGGCGATGCACTACGCCAGGGAGTTCTACGGCCGGCGTGGCGAGTCCCATCGGCTCTGGATCGTGGCCCGGGACGCGATCACGGAGCTCGACGATCCGGACCTGCTGAAGCCTCCGTTGGACCGCTCGCACAAGAAGCCCGGCGGCTACGTCATCAAGCACAAGCTCGAAGCCGCAAAACAGCGGGCCGTCGCCGAGGCAGGCGAGCATGACGGCTGAAGTGACGCTGGACGCGCCGGCGCGAGCGGCCGAGGCGGAGCTATTGATGAGCGTCGCCGACGACGAGTTCGTCATCGGCTTCTGGGACTCCGAGTGGACCGGCATCGCGCCGATGCTCGAGGAGGACGTCGCCACCAGCTCGATTGCCCAGGACGAGCTCGGTCACGCCAAGGCGCTCTACGAGCTCCTCGCCGAGCTGACCGACGACGACGCCGACCGGATCGCCTTCGGTCGCGATGCCGACGCCTTCCGCCATGCCGCACTCCTGAACCATGCCCGCGTGGATTGGGCCTTCAGCGTCGCGCGCCGCTGGCTGTACGAGACCGCCGACGCCGTTCGGCTCGCGGCGCTCTCGAGCTCGTCGCACGAGCCGCTGGCGCTGCTGGCCGGAAAGATGCGGCGCGAGGAGACGTACCATCGGCTCCACGCCGATACGTGGTTCCGTCGCCTGTCCGACGGAGCGCCGGAGGGCCGTGAGCGGCTGGCGACGGCGTTCGAGTGCCTGTGGGCCGACGCCCAGGAGATCTTCGCTCCGCTCGAGCGCGAGGAGACGCTCGTCGGTGCGAAGATCCTCTCGCAGCCGATGCGGGAACTTCATGCCACCTGGTCGAGCCAGGTTCGCCCCATGCTCGAGCCCCTGGCCGAGGGGCTCACCCCGGCCGAGCCCAGCCCCGACGGCCGGCGGCGCCGGACCGACGACTTCCGCTGGCTGCACGGGGAGTTCACCATGGTGGCGCGATCGGAGGAGGACGCCACGTGGTGACGTCCGTTCGACGGACGGCCGGTGAGGCGGGGGTTCGCGCGGCGCTCGCGCGCGTGGCCGACCCGGAGATCCCGGCGATCAGCGTGGTCGACCTCGGCGTCATCGGTGCGGTCGAGGTCGACGGGCGACGCGTGCGCGTCGAGCTGCTGCCGACCTTCGTGGGATGCCCGGCCATCGGCGTCATGCAGCAGCGGATCGGCGAGCAACTTCGCTCCGAGGGCCTGGCCGACGAGGTCGAGGTCCCGGTTGTGTTCGACCCGCCCTGGACCTCGGAGCGCATCAGCCCCGCCGGCCGAGAGCAGCTGCGGCGGAGCGGTTTCGCTCCACCGGCGGCGTCGTCGCCCGGAGCCGACGTCGGACAGCTCGACGAGCTCGCCGTACTCCCCGTTGCCGAGTGTCCCTATTGCGGATCGCGCGCGACCACGATGGAAATTCCATTCGGGCCCACGCTGTGCCGCGCGATCTACCACTGCACCTCCTGCCGCCAGCCGTTCGAGCAGTTCAAACGGGTCTGAGGGCTCCGATGCGCTACCCTTCGGCGCATGACGATCGACGCTGACGAGACGCAGGCGGACGCGGCCGCGGCGCTCGCATCGGGCCAGGACGGCCACCTCGCCGCGATGCGGCATTCCGCCGCTCACATGCTGGCGGCGGCCGTGCTCGAGCTGTTCCCCGACGCGAAGCTCGGCATCGGGCCCGCCATCAAGGACGGCTTCTACTACGACTTCGACCTGCCGCGGCCGTTGACCCCGGCCGATCTCGAACAGATCGAGACGAAGATGCGCGAGCAGCAGGAGGCCGGGCTCGCCTTCGACCATGCCCGCGACCTGCCTCGCGAGGAGGCGATCGCGGAGCTGGAGGCGCGCCACCAGCCCTTCAAGGTCGAGATCGTCAACGATCTGCCCGAGTCGGAAGGGCCCACCGTGTCGTTCTACCGGCACGGTGACTTCGAGGACCTGTGCCGCGGCGGTCACCTGGCGTCGACCGCCGAGCTGGGTGCGTTCAAGCTGCTCCACACGGCTGGCGCCTACTGGCGGGGGGACGAGACGCGCCCGATGCTGCAGCGCATCTACGGCACCGCCTGGGACACGGGCGAGGAGCTCGACCGTCACCTGTGGCGCATCGAGGAAGCGCGCAAGCGCGACCATCGCAAGCTGGGGCGGGAGCTCGACCTGTTCACCTTCCATCCCGAGTCGCCGGCCGCCCCGTTCCTCCACCCGCGCGGCATGGCGGTCTGGCGGGCGCTCGAGGACTGGTCCCGGCAGGTCCGCCGGGAGGCCGGCTTCAGCGAGGTCCGAACCCCCAGCCTCGTCCGCAAGGAGCTGTGGGAGACGTCGGGACACTGGGCGAACTACCAGGACAACATGTTCGTCCTCGACGACTACGACCACGTCTCAGGCCTCAAGCCGATGAACTGCCCTGAGGAGATCCTCATCTACCGCACCCGGGCGCACTCCTACCGGGAGCTGCCGATCCGGTTCGCGGACTACTCGGTCCTGTTCCGAAAGGAGCGCACCGGAGTGCTGGCCGGCATGTTCCGGGTCCGCCAGCTCACCCAGGACGACTCGCACGTCTTCTGCCGGGAGGACCAGCTCGACGACGAGCTGCGACTGGCCCTCTCGCTGGTTCGCCGCCAGTACGCGCCGTTCGGATTCGAGCCGAGGGCGAAGCTGGCCACGCGGCCGGAGAAGCGGATCGGCTCCGACGAGTTCTGGGAGCGGGCAGAGAACCGTCTCCGCGAACGCCTGGACGAGGACGGCATGGCGTACGAGGAGGACACCGGCGGCGGCGCCTTCTACGGTCCGAAGATCGACATCTTCATCGAGGACGCGCTGGGTCGCGAGTGGCAGATGGCCACCATCCAGGCCGACTATCAGCTGCCGCAGCGGTTCGACCTCGAGTACCGCGCCGCCGACGGAGGGTTCGAGCGTCCCGTCATCGTGCATTACGCCATCTACGGCAGCTTCGAGCGGTTCATCGGCATCCTGACCGAGCAGTACGCCGGGGCGTTCCCGCTGTGGCTGGCGCCGGTGCAGGTGATGGTGGTGCCGATTGCCGACCGCCACCTCGAGTATGCCGAGCAGGTGCGTGCCCGCCTCGCCGACGCCGGCATCCGCGTCGAGGTCGACGCCCGCTCGGAGCGGATGCAGGCCAAGCTGCGCGAGGCGCAGGAGCAGAAGATCCCGGTGATGGTAGTGGTGGGGGACCGCGACGCGGAGGCGGGCGCCGTGTCGCCGCGCCTGCGTACCGGGGAATCGTCCCAGGGCGTCCCGATCGACGAGTTCGTGACCGACCTCTCGGCACGCACTGCCTCGCGGGAGCTGTGGCCGCCGCCGCCGGAAGGTGCCCCCGAGGTCTGAGGGGCCCGTCATGAGGAAGATGCGCGGCGTCGGGCAGCTCGCCCTGCGTTCCACCGATCCGATGCGCGTCGCCGAGTTCTACGAGTCGGCCTTCGGCTTTCGGCGCCTGGCGGCGGACGAGGGCGGCGCGGACCTCGAGCTGAACGGCTTCGAGCTCAGTTTCCGGCGCGGCGAGGTCCCCACCCGCGACGGCATGCAGATCGGATTCAAGGTCGACACGGCCTCGGAGGTGGACGGCTGGGCGCAGGAGCTGGGTCGGCGCGGCTTCGCGCTTGCGGCGCCGCCATCGGGTGACCGATGGGAGGGCACGCGCAGCTTCCGCATCGCCGACCCGGACGGCCGACAGGTCGCGGTCTTCTACGACTACCCGCGTTGACCGGCCGCTCGGGATCGGTGTAAGATTCGCCGGCAATTCGCGAACGCTTGCAGGGCCACCCGTCCGTGATCGGAAGGTGGCCTTGTTGTTGAAGGAGAGCAGGCACTGGCAAGGGAC
>JAHWJN010000059.1 GCA_019348395.1 Chloroflexota bacterium | reverse complement strand
GTGCTGCTGCTCGTCGACGAGGAGCTGCGCATCCGCCGAGCTGGACCGGAGGCCGCCCAGCTGGCCGAGCGCTCGACGCGCTCGCTGATGGGCATGAGCCTGATCGCCGCCTTCGGGTCGGCGCCGCTGGACGCGCTCGCCCGCGAGGCACTCGCGGCGGGGGAGTCCCGGACCGGCCAGGCGGAGCTCGGCCACCTCGGCACGCGCAGCTTCACGGTCGAGGTGGTGCCGCTCCCCGCGGGCGGCCTCGTCCTGACGCTGCACGATGTCACCGCGCTGCGGCGGATGGAACGCGTGCGGCGAGACTTCGTGGCGAACATCAGCCACGAGCTGCGCACGCCGCTGAGCTCGATCAAGCTGCTCGCCGAGACGCTCGCCTCCGGCACCGCCGACGACCCGGCCACGATGCACGACTTCGCCACCCAGATCGAGCGCGAGGCCGATCATCTCGCCCAGCTCGTGAGCGAGCTCCTCGACCTGTCGATGATCGAGTCCGGGGAGGTCGCGCTGGCACTGGAGCCGGTTGCCGCCGACGCCCTCGTCGCCACCTGCGTCGACCGCATCCGCCCGGTTGCCCGCCGCCGAGAGCTCAGTGTGCGAGCCCTGCCGGCGCCCGAGGACGGAGCCCGCGTCATCGCCGACGCGGAACGGCTCGGACAGGCGCTCCTGAATCTGGCCCACAACGCGGTGAAGTACAGCCACCGCGGCGGCGAGATCCGCATCGGCTGGTCCGGAGCCGGCGCCGAACGGGTGCGCTTCGGGGTCGCCGACGACGGGATCGGCGTGCCGGCGGCGCATCGGGCCCGGATCTTCGAGCGCTTCTACAAGGTCGACCGCTCGCGCGCCAGGGAGCGCGAGGAGGGCGACCGCGGCGGGAGCGCCGGCCTTGGACTCTCCATCGTCCGTCACCTGGCGGAGGCCCACGGCGGGACGGTGGGGGTGGAGTCGGAGGAGGGCGTGGGATCGACCTTCTGGATCGAGGTGCCGCGCGCCCCTTAGGCCGGGATCGAGCCCCGCAGCGCCAGATCGAGGAAGGTGAGCACGTCCGCGCGCTCGTCGATGAGCTTGCTGACCGGCTTGCCGAGCCCGTGTCCGGCCGCGGTGTCGATGCGGATGAGCACCGGCGCGTCCCCCGCCTGCGCCGCCTGGAGCGCCGCGGCGAACTTGAACGAGTGGCCGGGGACCACGCGATCGTCATGGTCTCCGGTCGTGATGAGCGTGGGCGGGTAGGCCGTCCCGGGGCGGATGTTGTGGAGCGGCGAGTACGACAGCAGGGTGCGAAAGGACTCGGCATCGTCGGACGAGCCGTAGTCCGAGGTCCAGCCCCAGCCGATGGTGAACCGATGGAATCGCAGCATGTCCATGACTCCGACCTCCGCCACGGCCGCGCCGAACAGCTCCGGGTGCTGGGTGAGACTGGCCCCGACCAGCAGGCCGCCGTTCGAGCGGCCGCTGATGCCGATCCGCTCGGACCGCGTCCAGCCCGATGACACCAGCCAGCGCGCGCAGGCCGCGAAGTCGTCGAACACGTTCTGCTTGTTCGCCAGCCGCCCGGCGTCGTGCCACGCCGCCCCGTACTCGCCGCCGCCGCGGAGGGAGGCGACCGCCAGCAGCCCGCCGCGCTCCATCCAGGCCAGCCACTCCGGCTTGAAGATCGGCCCGACCGCGATCTGGAATCCGCCGTAGCCGTACAGCAGCGTGGGGGCGTCGCCGCTCGGCTCGAGGCCGGCACGCCGGGTGAGGAAGAGCGGCACCCGCGTTCCGTCGGCGGAGGTGACGAAGACCTGCTCGCTCACGTAGTCCGCCGGGTCCCACGTCAGCGGCGACCGGCGGATCTCGCGCACCGATCCGTCGGTCATCGTCACCGCCAGCACCACGGCCGGAGCCGCGAAGGTGGTGAACGCCAGGTACAGCTCCGGATCATCGCGGCGACCCGCAAGCTCGGTGACGGTTCCGATCCCCGGCAGCTCGACATCGACGACATGGCGACCGTCGCGCTCGAAGATCGCGAGCCGGTGGTGCGCGTGATGGAGGGTCACCACGGCGAGCCGGTCGCCGACCATTCTGACCTGCTCGATGGCGTCGGGGCCCTCGGGCACGATCGGCCGCAGCTCGCCGGGTGCACCGACGTCCATGGCGACCAGCCGACCCATCGGCGCGTCGAGGTCGGTGAGCAGGTAGAGCGTCCCGTCCACGGCCGCGATCGGCTCGTGCCGGGCGTCGGCGTCGGGGAGCACCATCCGCACCTCGGCGCCGTCGACGCCGCCGGCGAGGTGCGCCACCGCCAGCCGGTTCTCCGGGTCGGTGCCGCGCCAGACACTGATCACGAGGAGCCGGCCGCCGTCGGTGACCATGGGCTCGTAGCCCCACTCCGGCTGATCGGGGCGCACCAGCACCACGGCATCATCGGCCTCGTCCGCGCCGAGCCGGTGGTAGCGCAGCTCCATGGTCCGGTTCGGCGCGTCGTAGGCTTCGCCGGCCGGCGGCTCGGGATACCGGCCGTAGAAGAAGCCGGCGTCGTCGTGGGTCCACGCCGCCGAGGCGAACTTGCTCCAGGTGATGCGGTCCGGCAGGTCCTCACCGGTCTCGACGTTCCGCACCGCCCAGGTCCGCCAGTCGGAGCCCGCATCGCTGGTGGCGTGGGCGAGAAAGCGGCCGCTCTCCGACACCGCGGTGTCGGCGAGGGCGGTGGTGCCGTCGTCACTGAGGCGGTTCGGATCGAGCAGCACGCGGCCCTCGGCCGCGGGCGCGTCGGCGACCCACAGGACATCCTGGTCCTGGAGCCCGGTGTTGCGCAGGCTGAACCAGGTCCGCCCACGCCGCCACGGGGCGCCGGTCCGAGGGAAGTCCCACAGCTCCGCGACCCGCTCACGGATCTGCCCGCGGGACGGCGACTCGCCGAGGACCCGCTCGGTCAGCCGGTTCTCGGCCTCGATCCAGGCGCGCACCTCCGGCGCGTCGCTGTGTTCGAGGGGCCGGTACGGGTCGGCGATCGGGGTGCCGTGGTAGTCGTCGACCCGGTCCGAGGTCGGAGCGGGCGGATAGTCGAGGCGTGGCATCGGGCCCATCCTACGCGAGCCCGACGCTCGATACGTGCGAGCCTCAGGCGCTGATGCGCTGGCGCTCCCTATCCTCCGCTCGGGTCTCCGCCTCTGCGTCGGTGGCGGCAACGACCTCGAGGTCGATCGAGATCTTGATCTCGCGGCTGACCAGCCATCCGCCCTGCTCGAGGGCGACGTTCCAGGTCAGCCCGAAGTCATCGCGGTCGATGGTCGTGGTCGCGCTGAAGCCGGCGCTCCGACCGCCCTGCATGTTCGCCACGGTCCCGGCGTACTCGGCGTCGAGCGCCACCGGCCGCGTGGTCCCACGGATCGTCAGGTCGCCGTGGATCGCCCACCGGTCTCCCTCCGGCTCGATGGCGGTGCTCACGAAGTCGATGGCCGGATGCTCCTCGGTCGCCAGGAAGTCGGCCGAGCGCAGATGGACATCGCGGCTCTGCTGGCCGGTGTCGATCGAGTCCGCGTCCAGGCTGACGCGCACCGTCCCGGCAGCGGGAGCCGCGGGATCGAAGTCGAGCGCGAAGTCACGGATCTTCAGCGAGCCGCGGACGGTGGTCACCATCATGTGCTTCACGCTGAAGGTGACCGATGAATGAGCGGGGTCGAGGGTCCAGGTCATGGGATGGGCTCCAGGGGTATACTTGACTGTGCAACTATACCTGCAGATGATTGCGTCCGCAACCACTGGGGAAACGATGCCCGCACCGATCTCCCGACACGACCGCCGCCTCCGCGCCTGGACCGCCTTCCTGCGGGCCCACGCGCGGATCGTCCGTGCCCTCGAGCAGGAGCTCGGCGACGAGCAGGACATGGCCCTCACCGACTACGACGTCCTCGTCCAGCTCGCCCGTGCCGAGCCGCGCCGGCTGCGGATGAGCGAGCTGGCCGATCGGCTGCTCCTCTCGCGCTCCGGCGTCACGCGGCTGGTGGACCGGCTCGAGGCCAGCGGGCTCGTCGAGCGCGTCAGCTGCGACGACGACCGTCGCGGTCAGTGGGCCGCGCTCACACCGGCGGGCGAGGAGCGGCTGCGGCGCGCCGCGCCGACGCACCTCCGCGGGGTGGCAGCGCACTTCCTCGATCGCCTCTCGCCCGATGAGCTCGCCGTGGTGGAGCGAATCTTCACCCGGCTCGAGGACAAAGGCTGACCCGGCGGCGATGCCACGGAGGCGGCCGCACTAGAGAACGGAGACGGCCACACTAGGGAGCTGATGCGGCCTCGTCGCGGAGGCCCCGGATCATCGGCGCCCGCGGGTCATCGGAAGCGAGTTCCAGGAAGCGGTCGAAGGCCTCGACGGCGCGTTCGGGATCGTCCTCGCCGCGCAGCGCGATGAGCCCGTCGAAGAAGGCGATCTCCGCGGGGTCGGCGGACGGGCGCTCCGCGTAGGACGACCAGGCAGCCCTGGCGTTGGCATGGTCGCCGGCACGCAGGTAGGCGGCCATGATGCGCTCGTAGGCATCGGCACGGTCCGGATCCACGGAGATGAGCAGCTGGAGCGCGACGGCGGCACGGGCAAGATCGTCCGTCGAGGTTCCCGCCAGGTGGGCGTCCGCCAGCTCCGACAGCGCTCCGGCATCCATCGGGTCGTCGGCAAGCTCGGCGCGCAGCTCCGCGATGCGCTCCTGGCGTGCCGACTCCGCATCCCGGACCGCCGCGAGGCCCTCGTTGACGGTCGTCTCGTTGGCGATCCCGGTGGCCGGCACCAGCGACCCGACGAACAGCGCCAGGCCGATGACGGCGGCCGTCACCGCGGCGGCCGTCCGGCCGCGGACACTCGGCGGCGGGGCTGCCGCTGCGCGTCCCGCGCCGAGGGCGGCACGCGTCCGGGCCGCGCGCGAGTCGGCGGCGCGGGACTCGGCCTCGGCGAGCTGCGCCGCGTACGACGCGTCGTCCAGGGATCCCGCACGGCGGTCGGCCTCCACGTCCCGCAGTGCCTCCAGCGCCACGCGGTGCCGCAGGGCGGCAGCCTCGAGGTCGTCGTCCGCGGGAGGTGGTGACGCGCTTCCGGGGCGCAGGGGAAGCAGGACGGCCGAGCCCGCGACGACCAGGGCGAGGAGCAGGATGAGCGCCTCAGGCATCGAGCGCCTCCGCCTCCTCGTGCAGCCGCCGCCGCTCCTCGTCATCCACCGTGCGGCCCGTCACCGGCGGCGCCGGCTCGCCATTCCGGTGGCGGATGATCCAGGCACCCAGGCCTGCCAGCCCGACGAGCACGACCGCGAACGGGATGACCCACAGCACCGGGGCGCTGGGCGCCAGGCGGATCCACTCGCCGTATCGCGCGGTGAAGTGAGCGCGGACCTCGTCGTCGGTCGCGCCGGCGGTCACGAGCTCCTCGATCTGCCGTCGGATTTCGCGGGCAGATCGCGTGGGCGAATCGGCGACCGACAGACCCTGGCAGTCGGGGCAGCGCAGCTCCGCGGCGAGCGCCTCGCTGCGCTCGGCTGGCGTGCGCTCGCCGGACGGCCCGACGGCGAGCACCACCACCAGCGCCGCGATGCCCAGCGCCAGGCCGGCGGCGACGGGCAGCAGCGAGCGCGTCATCGGCCGGCCACCGGCAGGATCGTGGCGAGATGCTCGGCCATGCGCTCGCTCGTGAGGGGGCCGATCTCCTTGGCGCGGATGATCCCGTCCGCGTCGACGAAGAACGTCTCCGGCGGCCCGATCACGCCGTAGTCGATCGAGATCGAGCCCCGTTCGTCCAGGACATGCCCGTACCCGGCGTCCCCGTACCGATCCAGGAAGCCGCGCGCGTCGGCGGGACGGTCGTCGAACAGCATCCCGACCACGGTCAGCTCGTCGCCGTGGTCGGCGTGGGCCGCGGCCAGCACCGGGTGCTCGTCGACGCAGGCCGGAACGCACCAGCTGGCCCAGAAGTTGACCACGTATGGCTGTCCGGCGAGATCGTCGGAG
This sequence comes from Chloroflexota bacterium, assembly GCA_019348395.1. Classification (GTDB taxonomy): domain Bacteria; phylum Chloroflexota; class Limnocylindria; order QHBO01; family QHBO01; genus JACDBZ01. Next base: position 1,464 of record JAHWJN010000059.1, on the reverse strand, counting down.
CTCAGCATCCCGCCATCGAGCGTCTCGCCGCTCCAGGCCGGCGCGGGCATCCCGATCAGCGGCGACGCCGGCGCCCGGGGGTCGCGCCCGAAGCCGGTCAGCAGCAGGGCCGTCACCGGGACGAGGACCACCGGAACGAGCAGCCATCGGAGGGAGCGCCAGCGCATCGGCCTACGCTCCCTCGGCCGTTTCGGCGGGCTCCGGCCTGACCGGTCGCCGCGCCGCCACCGGACGCTGGGCGAGCGCGAGCTCGGGACGGCGCTCGGGCCAGACGGCGAAGGCGGCGCCGAGGCCGACGACGGCCCCGCCGATCCAGATCCACACCACGAGCGGATTGACGAACAGGTGGAGGGTCACCACGCCGTTGCCCGCGTCGGAGGCCAGCAGGGTGACGTACAGATCCTCCGCCAACGAGGTCCGAACGGCCGGGGTCGCGATGGCGGTCGGCGAGTTGGGGTAGTCGCGCAGCGCCGTGGCCAACGGGCCGGACTGGGGGCCGCTGATCGTCAGCTCGGCACGCGTCTCGATGACGCGGGGGTCCTCCGGCAGCGGCTCGACCACCAGCCGCTCGTTGCGCACCTCGTAGGCGCCGATGGTCGCGACCTCGCCCGGGCCGAGGGTCACGGTCCGGTCCACCGCCAGCCCCGACGAGACGGCGACCCCGATGGCCATGATCAGCACGCCGAGATGGACGGTGTAGCCGCCGTAGCGCCGCCGGTTGCGCGTCGCGAGCCTCCAGGTGGCAGTGGCCGGATCCTCGCCCCGCCCACGCGCCCGGGAGCCGGCGCCGCGGACCACCTCGTGGAACATGATGCCGGCGACGACGGCCGCCAGGCCGATGATCCCGACCGAGATCGGCTCCCGGACGCCGAGCAGCAGGACCCCTCCGGCGGCGAGCACACCGGCCAGCAGCGGAACGGTGAAGCGGTCGCGCACGGTGCGCCACGACGCGGCACCCCACGGCAGCGCCGGGCCCACGCCCATCAGGAACAGGAGCGCCACGAACATCGGGACCGTCACGGTGTTGTACCAGGGCGCACCCACGCTGATCTGCGCTCCGCTGGTGGCGAGCATGAGCAGCGGCAGCAGCGTGCCGAACAGCACCGCGAAGGTGAGCCCCAGGAACAGGACGTTGTTGAGCAGGAAGGCCGACTCGCGGCTGACCGTCGCCGACGGCCGGCCGCCGCCCACGAGCTCCGGCAGGCGCCAGACCAGGAGCGTCAGCCCGCCGCCCAGCGCCAGCACGATGGCCGCCAGGAACCAGGGGCCGATGGCCGACTGGGTGAACGAGTGCACGCTGGCGACGATCCCCGACCTCGTCAGGAAGGTGCCGACCAGGGTGAGCACGAAGGTGGCGATCACCAGCGCGCCGGTCCAGATCCGCAGGCCGCCGCGCCGCTCGGCGACCATTGCCGAGTGCAGGAAGGCGGTGGCGGTCAGCCACGGCAGGAGCGCGGCGTTCTC
>JAHWJN010000058.1 GCA_019348395.1 Chloroflexota bacterium | reverse complement strand
AGAAACTGGCGCGCGTACGCGCTGAGCGACTCGACGTAGCGTCGCTGTCCCTCGGCGTAGATCGTGTCGAAGGCAAGGCTCGACTTGCCGCTGCCGGACAGCCCGGTGATCACGATCAGCTGATCGCGGGGCATCTCGACGTCGAGGTTCCTGAGGTTGTGTTCGCGGGCACCGCGAACGACGATCTTGTCCGAGGGCATTCGGTTGTCATCCTAGCAGGAATCGGCCCGATGAGAACGCCTGTTCGGTTTGCGACGTCCCCCGCGGTTCGCCGCTCCGAATCGGGCGGACCGGTGCGGTCCGGACCGGACGTGCATGGTTCACAGCGGCCCCTGCCTGGGCCATCCTCTGCGTACCGGTACCCGGGCAGTACGAAGGGGGCATCCGCGCCCATGATCTCGGTCGCAGTCAGAGGGTATGGCATCGTCATCTGGGATGACGACGGCCGGTGGCGGACGTTCACCGCGTCGCACTCGCTCTCGGCACTCCTCGCCACGCGGGTCGAGATTGCGCTGGAGGAGCATCCCGGGCCCGTCGATACCAACGACGACGCGTGCGCGGCACTGCTCAGCATCGACGGTGCGCACCTGCTCGCGGTCGATTGCGACCATGGTCCGGGTGGCTGTGACGGGGAGATCGGACGCAACTGAAGGGTCGCCCGGCGTACGTCCTTTGCCGCGTGGCCCCGGTCGCCGGCGGTGCTAGCATCCTCCTCCCGCCCGCCGACTCACCGAGGAGCGTGCTCCCTTTCCCATGCCCGACGATCTGTCCATCCATGCCCGGGCGTTGACCCGTGTCTACAAGGCCAAGCCTGAGCCGGTGACCGCGCTCGGGGGCGTCGATCTCGACGTCGAGCCGGGCGAGTACTTCGGGTTGCTGGGCCCGAATGGGGCCGGCAAGACCACCCTCATCAAGATCCTCACCACGCTCCTGTTGCCGACGAGCGGCACGGCGCGGGTTGCGGGCTTCGACGTGGTCACCGAGACCGCAAAGATCCGCCGCGTGATCAACATGGTGGCCGGCGGCGAGCAGTCGGGATACGGCCTGCTCACCGTCCGCGAACAGCTCTGGATGTTCAGCCAGTTCTACGGCCTGCCGCAGCGCGATGGATGGCGCAAGGTCGACGGGCTGATCGAGGTCACCGGCCTCCAGGAGCAGCGGGACCAGAAGGTTCGCACCCTCTCGACCGGTCAGCGCCAGAAGCTCAACTTCGCCCGCGGTCTGCTCAACGATCCCTGGGTGCTGTTTTTGGACGAGCCGACGCTCGGCCTGGACGTCGCCGCGGCGCGTGACCTGCGAGAGCACACGCTCGCCTGGAAGGCCGGGGCGCCGGGGCGCACCCTCCTCCTCACGACCCACTACATGGTGGAGGCCGAGCAGCTGTGCGACCGGATCGCGATCGTGGACCGCGGCAGGATCCTGGCCCTCGGCACGCCAGGTCAGCTCCGACGCCGCGTCCAGGCCGAGTCGATCTTCCGCATCGAGCTTGACCACCTGCCGGAGAACGGCGGGCTGGATGCCATCGCGGGCCTGCCGGGAGTCGTCTCGGCGGTCAGGACGGACGACGAATCCTCCGAGGGCGCCGGCGCGGATCGCGTGGCGCTGAAGGTCGCCCTCGCCGACGACTCCGCCCTGACCAGCGTCGTCACCGCCGTCGCCGAGCGCGGCTCGCATCTCGTGGGCCTCGCCAAGTCCGAGCCGAGCCTGGAGGACGTGTTCGTGGAGCTCGTCGGCCGCGGCTTCGGGGCCTCGGACGAGGACGGCGGGTCACGCTCGTGAGCGAGGTCGGGATCGCACGGACGCCGCGCGAGGCCGCGGACTGGTCACGCGGCCGAGTCGTCCGCGCCAACCTGCGCGCGGTGGCGGGGCGTGCCTACCCCCGGATCATCGGCCTCACCAGGGAGCCGTCGTGGCTCTTCTTCGAGATCCTGCTGCCCTTCCTGGCGGTGAGCGCGTTCGTATTCGTGTACCGGGCACTCGGCGCCCCCGAGGAGTTCGTGGGATTCGTGGTGCTCGGCGGCGCCATGACCGCCTTCTGGCTGAACGTGGTGTGGATGATGGCCGCGCAGTTCTACTGGGAGAAGGACCAGGGCAACCTCGAGCTCTACTTCACCGCCCCGATGCACCTGATGAGCATCCTGGCGGGCATGGCCATTGGCGGCCTGGTGATGACCAGCTCCCGGGCGCTGGCCGTGATCGTCATCGGGTCACTGGTCTACGGCGTGTCCTACCAGATCGCCGAGCCGCTGCTGCTCGCCGGGGTGTTCCTGCTCACCATGATTCCGCTGTACGGGCTCGGCATGCTCTTCGCCTCCCTCTTCCTGCTCTGGGGGCGCGAGGCCTTCCACCTGGCTCAGCTGCTCCAGGAGCCGATCTACTTCCTCGGCGGCGTGAACTTCCCGATCCGTCACCTGGGCGCGGTGTCCGCCCTCGTGGTTGCCACGCTGCCGCTGGCGGTCGGCCTCGATGCGATGCGCCAGCTGGTCTTCCCCGGCCAGGCGAGCGAGGGCGTCCTGCCGGTCGCCACGGAGATGCTGATCCTCGCCGTCATGGGCGTGATCTTCCTCGTCGGCGCTCGGCTGGCGCTGAGGTACCTCGAGACGCTGGCACGGCGTGAAGGGCGCCTGACCCTCCGGTGGCAGTGACCGATCGCTCGGCCGCGGTCCGGGGCATCTCCCTCGCCGATGCGTGGCGAAGCTTCCGGACGGCAATCCGGCTGGGGTGGGCGATCGAGGCGAACTGGTCGGACCCGTTCCTGTTCGCGGTCTACACCATGGCCAAGCCGCTCTCCGCGGCGATGATCCTGGTGGTGATGTACTCGATCATCACCGGCGGACAGGCTGGCAAGTTCCTGCAGTTCCTCATCGTCGGCGCGGCGCTATGGAACGTCGTCTACGGCGTGCTCGCCGGGCTGGTGCAGTCGATCCTCGAGGATCGGGAGCGGTACCGGATGATGAAGTACGTCGTCGTCACGCCGAGCTCGCTCTTCCCGTTCCTCCTCGGCCGCTCGCTGGCGCGGGTCGGCGTCTCGCTCGTCGCGGTGGTGCTCACGCTGGCGGTCGGCGTGCTCTTCCTCGGGGTGGAGCTGCGGTTGAACCTGCTGCTGCTCGTGCCGGCCTCTGTCCTGGGTCTCGTGGCCGTGATGGGCCTCGGCATCTTCATGGCCGGCTGGTGCCTCCAGCTGCGCCAGGAGGCATGGTCCTACCCCGAGGCCATCGCCGGCGCGATGTACCTCGTCTCGGGCGCGATCTTCCCAGTGAATGTCCTGCCGGCCGTGGTCCAGCCGATCGCCTGGGCCATGCCGACCACGTGGTGGCTCGAGGCGTCCCGCCGCGGCCTGGTCGGCCATGGCTCGCCGGGCGACATCGGCGCACTCTCGGACGGGACGGTGATGCTCCTGCTGCTCGCCAGCACGGTCGTGGTCGTGCCACTGGCGCTCGCGGCCTTCGCATGGTTCATGCGCGCCGCGCGCCACAAGGGTCTGCTCGACATGACCACCGGCAGCTAGCCGACGCAGGCCCGCGCCAGAGGCGTCTCAGCGGACGCGCTCGTCGTAATCGGTCACCACGAACGTGTTCCGGCAACGCTCCACGCGCTCCGGGATGCACTCCGCGGCGCGAGCGTCGTCGAAATGGCCCTCGAAGACGAGCTGCTGTCCGCGGAGGTTCGGCCCGTCCGGCGTCGCGCGCGCGGGGAACGGCTGACGTCGATCGGGCGGGCCGGCGAGCCGGATGCCCCGCCGCTCGAGCTCCGCCTGGGTGACGTCCTCGTCAGGCTGCTCGGGCATGATCACCCGCAGCGGACATTCAGCCTGGAGCCAGGCGATCTCCGCGTCGGCGCCACCGCCATCGCCCACGCAGTCCCCGGCCAGCTCGGCGTACCACCCGATCACCGATCGCTCCTCGTCCCCCCAGCGGTCGGCCGGCGGACCACCGGCCGTGAGCTCCTCGACGGTGAGGGGATGCACCTCCGCCCGCGGCGCCCCCAGGTTCCCGACCAGCAGCATGAACGCGGTGAACGCGCCCAGCGCCAGCAGCGCGCCCACCCACAGTCGACCCTCGCGACTCATCCCGACACGTCCGCCCAGCGGTCCCGCAGCACGGCCATCCCCCGCCGCCAGCGCTCGACCCGAGCCGGGTCGTTGAGCCAGGTCGAGGCACCGGACGGATGCGGGAGGCACAGGACCGATGCGCCGGGGGCGGCGCCCCAGCCCAGCTCACGCCCCACCAGGTCGTCGAGCCGTGCCGCCGGGCCGAACGCGAAGCGATGGGCGAGGCCCCCGACGAGCAGCACCAGACGTGGCGCGACCAATCGCAGTTCCTCCCGCAGGACGGGGCTCCAGCGCTCGACCTCCGCACGGGACGGTGGCCGGTCCACCGACGAGCCGGGTGCACGGCCGGGATAGCACTTCCCCACGCTCGTCACGTACCACCGCTCCCGAAAGTCATCCACCCCGATTCCGGCCAGGGCGAGCCAGCCGCACAGGCGCTTGCCCGCGTCCCACGCGAAGGGCAGACCCGTCTCGATCTCGCGCCAGCCCGGCGCCTGACCGATGAGCATCGCCGGCTCCGACCCGTCGCCGGACAGGACCGGGGCGGCGCCCCCGTCGCACCGGGGGAGGCGATCCTGCAGGGCCCGCAGCTCGGTTCCGGGAGCAGCACGCCGCGGAGTGGGGGTCGGCCACGCTCCGGCGTGGCGCAACCGCTTGGGCGCCGCGGTGGCGAGGTCGATCACGCGGTGGCGCGAAGGGCGTCTGCAGCGCGCAGGTCGTCCGCGATCGCCAGGCGCAGGATCCGACGCACACCGTCCTGCATCGGCCCTGCAGCCTCCAGCGCATCGGTCAGGCCGTCGCGCGCCACGTAGAGCCGGTCGATGGGATCGTCGCGCAGCTCGGGTGCCTGGCCGCCGAGCTCGCGCACGAACGCCACATCCTGGCGCTCGATGGCGTCCAGCAGGCCCGCGGCGGCGGTCGGATCCCCCCGGTCGAGGGCCTCGGCAAGCTCCTCCCGAGCCAGCTCCAACCAGCGCATCCACGTCGCGTACTCGTCATCGGACGGCGGCAGCTCGTCCAGGGTGAAGGACGCGCGCCGCCGTCCGCCCTCCGACTCGCGTGCCGGCGCACGCTCGACCTCGTACCAGTTGTCGCCGACGAAGTCCGGCACACGCTCACCGTTGTCGCGAAGCCAGCGGGTGAAGGCACTGACCCGTCGCGGCATGGCGCCGGCGGCCTCGTCGTCGGTCGGCGCGAAGACGGCGCACCCGGGCAGTTCGGCGGCGTAGGCACCGACGAGCCCGTCACCGTCCACGTCGGTCTCGATGAAGATCGCATGTGGCATCGTGCCGGCCATCTAGGGACGTCTCCTCCTCGGTGGGCGTCGCCGCGATCCCGCGGCGACGACGTTCGGCGTGGTGGCCGTGCTGAACACCCGACTGGCCTCTCTGCCGCGGCGCCCGTCGCCGGAGCTCTCCTCCGCCGCCGCCGCGTACACCTCGGCGGGGATGGCGCCCGGCGCCGCGGCGATCTCCTCTCGGAGACGACGCAGCTGCAGGATCTCGTCGCGCAGCGCGGCGGCGCGCTCGAACTCCAGGTTCCGCGCCGCCTCCTTCATCTGGGCCTCGAGCCTCCCCGTCATTGCCGCGAGCTCCTCGGGCTCCTTGCCCTCGACCTGGAGCTTCGTCCGCTCCTCGGCGACGCGCCGCAGGCCCTCGTGGATGTCGCGGATCTCCTTGATGATCGTCTCGGGCGTGATGCCGTGCTCGGCGTTGTAGGCGATCTGCTTCGCGCGCCGCCGATCGGTCTCGTCGATCGCCGACCTCATCGAATCGGTCACCCGGTCGGCGTACATGATCACCCGTCCACCGATGTTGCGGGCCGCTCGACCGATGACCTGGACGAGGGACCCACCGGATCGAAGGAAGCCCTCCTTGTCCGCGTCGAGAATGGCCACGAGGGTCACCTCCGGAAGGTCGAGGCCCTCTCGCAGCAGGTTGATGCCGACCAGCACGTCGTACACACCCAGACGCAGGTCCCGGAGGATCTCGACGCGCTCCAGCGTGTCGACCTCCGAGTGGAGCCACTGCACCTTGATGCCGAGCTCGGCGAGGTAGTCGGCGAGGTCCTCCGCCATCTTCTTGGTGAGTGTGGTGACGAGGGCCCGCTCACCGCGCTCGACCGTGGCGCGGATCTCGGCCAGCAGATCGTCGATCTGCCCCTCGGTGGGGCGCACGGTGATCGTCGGATCGACGACCCCCGTCGGACGGATGAACTGCTCCGCCACGTTCTCGGCACGCTGCGTCTCGTACGGCCCCGGCGTCGCCGACATGTAGACCACCTGGCTCATGTGGTCCTCGAACTCCTCGAAGGTCAGCGGCCGGTTGTCGAGGGCCGACGGCAGGCGGAACCCGAAGTCGACGAGGATCTCCTTGCGCGTCCGGTCGTTCTTGTACATGCCGTGGACCTGCGGGATCGTGATGTGGCTCTCGTCCACGACGAGCAGGAAGTCGGTCGGGAAATAGTCGATGAGGGTCCACGGCCGCGAGCCGGCCTCCCGTCCGGCCAGGTGGCGCGAGTAGTTCTCGATCCCGGAGCAGAACCCCACCTCGCGCATCATCTCGAGGTCGAACTGGGTGCGCTGGCGGAGGCGTGCCGCCTCCAGATCCCGCCCCTGGTCGGCGAGCCAGGCCACCCGCTCCTCCATCTCGGACTCGATCTTCTCGACCGCCACGAGGAGCTTCTCGCGGGGCGTGACGTAGTGCGTCGCGGGATAGAGGTTGACCTCGGTGCGCTCGGCGAGGACCTCGCCGGTCAGCTCGTCAATCTCCACGATGCGCTCGACCTCGTCGCCGAAGAAGTCGACCCGCACCACGTACTCGCCATTCGGCGGCTGCACCTCCAGGACGTCGCCGCGGACCCGGAACTTCGCCCGGCCCAGCGCGGCGTCGTTGCGCTGGTACTGGAGATCGACGAGGTGGCGGAGGATGCCGTCGCGCCGGTAGCGCCCGTTGCGCTTCAGGTTGATGACGGTGGCGCCGTAGTCGACCGGCGCGCCGAGCCCGTAGATGGCCGACACGGAGGCCACGATCACCACGTCACGCCGCTCGAAGAGGGCGCGCGTGGCGTTGTGCCGCAGCCGGTCGATCTCGTCGTTGCGCGACGAGTCCTTCTCGATGTAGGTGTCGCTGCGCGGCAGGTAGGCCTCGGGCTGGAAGTAGTCGTAGTAGCTCACGAAATACTCGACCGCGTTGTCCGGAAAGAACTCCTTGAACTCCTGGTAGAGCTGGGCGGCCAGCGTCTTGTTGTGCGCCATCACGAGGGTCGGCTTCTGAACCGCCTCGATCACCCGGGCGGCGGTGAACGTCTTCCCGGTCCCGGTGGCTCCGAGCAGAACCTGGTGCTTCAGGCCGCGCTCGATCCCATCGGCCAACGAGGCGATGGCGGCAGGCTGATCACCGGTCGGCTCGTAGGGAGCGTGGACCTGCAGGTCGGGCATGGAAGCCGATTCTAGCGACCCCCGCCGAATTGGCTGTGGGCCGTGAGCCGCTGCCACTGCCGGCCCATCGGTCCCATGCATACGGTCACCAACGGCCTATATCGGTACCACTCCCCCCTTTCTACGATCGCTGGACTGATCTCC
>JAHWJN010000057.1 GCA_019348395.1 Chloroflexota bacterium | reverse complement strand
CTTTCCGGGCCTGCAGGCACCGGACGAGGAGCTGGTGCGCGCCTGCCTGGCGTCCTACGTCAGCGTCGGCGAGCGTGGGTCCCTGGCGACCGAGGACGACCTGGCGGCCCGGACCGCGGACCACGCGAGCACCATCGCCGCGCTCGTCGACTACGGACATCGGCTCGGACTCCGCACCTGGGTGGCCTCGCGCGAGCACGATCGCACGGTGGACGGCCACAGGCTCGCCGATCGGCTCACCGACGAGGAGCGCCGGGTCTATCTGCCGCTCGTCGTGCGGGCGCCCGCCGACGCGCTCGGGGCCGTGGACGTCATCTGGTACGTGCGCGGCAAGCTCGCATTCCTGATCGAGGTCGAGTGGACCGCCATGGTGGGGGACACGGTCCTGGGACGGGGGCGCCGCATCCCGGTGGACGATCAGCAGGCGCGCTTCCTCGTCATCCCGGCCGAACGCGCTGAGCTGCTGCGGCTGAAGCTCGCGCGATCACCGTGGCTGCGCGACGAGATGCAGCGCGGCAACTGGCATGTCCTGAAGTGGCAGCACCTGGACACGCTCTCCGGCCGCGATGGCGCCCGGCTGGAGTGGCTCGAGCCGGTGCTCGGGCTGGATCCGCTGATCGAACGAGGCGGCGAGCAGCTGACGATGTTCGGCGAGTAGTGGAGTCCGTACGGAGTGCTTGCCCGTCCAACGAGCAAGGCGTAGACTCCCGTGCGGGAGTGCCGTGGTTCCCCCCTGCGGCACTCCCATTTCGACGTCAGCCCTTCGCCGTCCTCCGTAATCCGCGCCGGCCGAGCGCGCGGCGCATGACGGTCATCACCTCGTCCACGTAGGGTCGGCCCTCGCCGCTCGCGATGGCATGCGCCAGGCAGCCGTCGATGTGATCCTCGAGGATCAGCAGGGCGACCTCGTCGGCCGCGGCGGTCAGGGCCTCCACCTGCTGCAGCACATCGAGACAGTAGGCCTCCTCCTCCACCAGTCGCTGGATCCCCCGGGCCTGTCCCTCGACCCGGCGCAGGCGCGTCACGAGATCGCGGCGGTCCTTCGTGTAGCTGTGGCGAAAGTGGGGTGCCCCGGGGTCGGCGCTCATACTGGGCGGCAGTATGCCACGCGGTCCGGGGCGTGATCTCCGAAGGCACGGACGGATCGCGGTAGCATGGCGCCCATGAGCCCACTCGACCGCCACGAGCTGATCAGCCCCCTGGAGCGCGCGCTCATCGTCATCAGCCACCCCGACGACGGAGAGTTCGGCGCGGGACCCACGATCGCGCATCTGACGAAGGCCGGCGTGCGGGTCGACTACGTCGTGACCACCGATGGCAGCAAGGGGACCGAGGATCCGGACGTCACGCCCGAGGAGCTGTCGAGCACCCGGATGGCCGAGCAGCGCGCCGCGGCCGACATCCTCGGCGTGCGCGAGATCGTGCACCTCGGCTACCCCGACGGCTACCTGACGCCGTCGCTGGACCTGCGCCGCGACATCACCCGCCAGATCCGCCGATTCCGGCCCGACCTGGTGATCACGCAGAACCCGACGCGGCGCCTCGACCACAACCCCTTCATCGGCCATCCCGACCACCTCGCCACCGGGGAGGCGACGCTCGCATCGGTCTATCCGGCGGCGCGTGATCACCTGAACTTCCCGGAGCTCTGGACCGATGAGCACCTCGAGCCCTGGAAGGTGCGCCAGGTGCTGCTCACCGGGGTGGAGGAGCCCAATCTGTGGATCGACATCGCCGACACCTTCGAGACCGGACTCGAGTCGATCCTGGCGCACGCGAGCCAGGTGAAGCGCGAGGACGTCGAGGAGCGGATGCGCGAGCGCGCGCGCCTCATCGGTGAGCCGCAGGGGATCGGCATGGCGCAGGCGTTCCTCTCGATCGTCATCGAATGACCCGGCGCGGCGGGGGAGGTGGCGGATGGGGACGCATGGGCGGCCCCGAGCCGGACCTCAGCCGCCGTCGAGGCCGTGAGCGACAGACCCTCCGGGAGATCGCCGCCTTCTTCGCGCCGTACCGCTGGCGGCTGACGGGGATCGCGGCCCTCATCCTCGTCTCGGTCAGCATCGGCGTCGTCAACCCGATCCTGCTGAAGCTGATCATCGACAACCTGACGGGTCCCCAGGACCTGCAGCTGCTGTGGCTACAGGCGGGGCTGATGATCGTGCTGCCGATCATCACCAGCGGGCTCGGCGTGTGGCAGAGCTGGCTGTCGAACGTCGTCGGGCAGCGGGTCATGGAGGACCTGCGCCTCGCCCTGTACCGCCACCTGCAGTGGATGCCGCTGCGCTTCTTCACCGAGACGCGGACCGGCGAGATCCAGAGCCGGGTCAGCAACGACGTCGGCGGCGTGCAGTCGGTGGTGACCGATACCGCCGCGTCGCTGCTCAGCAACTTCGCGACGGTCGCCACCACGGTCATCGCGATGTGGATCCTCGACTGGCGCCTCACCGTGCTCAGCCTGGGGCTGCTGCCGATCTTCGCCTACATCACCTACCGCGTCGGCAAGGTGCGGCGCCAGGTCAGCACCCTGACCCAGCAGTCGATGGCGGAGATGAGCGCAATCACCCAGGAGTCGTTGAGCGTGTCCGGCATCCTGCTCTCGAAGACGTTCGGCCAGCAGGACGCCTCGATCGAGCGCTTCCGTCTCGAGTCGCGTCGACTCGGCGACCTGCAGATCCGCCAGCAGATGATCGGCCGATGGTTCTTCGCCCTCATCGGCACCTTCTTCAGCATCATGCCCGCCTTCGTGTACCTGCTCGCCGGCTCGCTGATCATCGACGGCGATGGGACGGATCTTCCGACCATCGGCACGATCGTGGCCTTCACCACGCTGCAGAGCCGCCTGTTCTTCCCGCTGGGCCAGCTGCTCAACGTCCAGGTCGAGATCCAGGGCGCGCTGGCCCTGTTCGACCGGATCTTCGAGTACCTCGAGATGGAACACGAGATCACCGATGCGCCCGATGCGGTGGAGCTCTCGCCGGCCACCACGCGGGGCGAGGTCCGGTTCGAGCGCGTGAGCTTCCGCTATCCGGTGGTGCCGGCCCAGCTCGAGGTCGCCGCGGAGGCGGCCGAGGCGGAGGCCGAGGGACGCGCGGTGCCGACCCAGGTGCGGCCGTTCGCGCTCGAGGAGCTCGACTTCACCGCCCGTCCCGGTGAGCTGGTCGCGCTGGTCGGCCCGTCGGGGAGCGGCAAGACGACGACGACGTATCTCATCCCGCGCCTCTACGACGTGGACGCCGGGGCGGTCCGGATCGACGGCGTCGACGTTCGGAACCTGACCCTCCAGTCACTGGGCCGGGTGATCGGTTTCGTGACGCAGGAGACGTACCTGTTCCACGACACCATCCTCGCCAACCTGCGCTACGCGAAGCTTGATGCCTCCATGGCGGAGATCGAGGAGGCGGCACGGGCCGCGGCGATCCACGATCGCATCGGCGAGCTGCCGGATGGCTACGACACGGTGGTCGGCGAGCGCGGCTACAAGCTCTCCGGCGGCGAGAAGCAGCGCGTCGCGATCGCCCGCGTGCTGCTCAAGGACCCGCGCATCCTCATCCTGGACGAGGCAACCTCGGCCCTCGATACCGTCAGCGAGCGGCTCATCCAGGCCGCCCTCCAGCGTCTCATGGTCGGCCGCACGACGATCGCCATCGCGCATCGGCTCAGCACCATCCTGCGCGCGGACCAGATTCTCGTCATGTCCCGCGGCCGGATCGTGGAGCGCGGGACGCACGACGAGCTCATCCGCCGCGAGGGACTCTACGCCAAGCTCTCGTCGGAGCAGTTCGGGGCGGTGAGGTCGTGAGGCGCTGGGGTGGTGACCCGGCCCACGGGTCAATCTGCGGTGGAGCCCCGAGGATCCGGTCCCTCTGCCCTCTGTGACCCGCCCCACGGGCCAGTCAGCGCCCCAGCCCGGTTCCGATAACCCCTGGGCCCGCCCCACGGGTCTCCCGACAGCAGAGCGCCGCTCCTTCGCCGCATAGGCCGCCGTACGGGTCAACGACACGCCCAAGCCCAAGAGCTTGGACGCTCCTCCACCACCCGACCCGCGGCACGGGTCGGGGGCAGTGGGGACCCACCGGCTGCCCCAGAATTCGACCCGGGCCGAGCGTGGAACGCGGAATGCGAGACTGGCCGCATGCCGAACCGCCTGGCGAACGAGACGAGCCCCTATTTGCTGCAGCACGCCGACAACCCCGTCGATTGGTACCCGTGGGGCCCCGAGGCGCTGGAGCGAGCACGTACCGAGGACCGGCCGATCTTCCTTTCGATCGGCTATGCCGCCTGTCACTGGTGCCACGTGATGGAGCGGGAAAGCTTCGAGAGTCCCGAAATCGCCGCACTCATGAACGAGCGCTTCGTCTCGATCAAGGTCGACCGCGAGGAGCGCCCGGACCTCGACGACGTGTACATGGCCGCCGTGCAGGCCATGACCGGCTCCGGCGGCTGGCCGATGAGCGTCTTCCTGACGCCTGCCCTGCGGCCGTTCTTCGGCGGGACCTACTTCCCGCCCGAGGACCGGCACGGCATGGCGGGGTTCCCCCGCGTGCTCTCTGCGGTGGCCGACGCGTATCGCACTCGGCGTGCGGAGATCGAGCGACAGGCCGGAACGCTGGCGAGCCACCTCGAGGCGCAGCTCACGGTGCCGCCCGGGGCGTCCGACCCGCAGGCTCGCGAGCTGGAGGCGGCCGCGATGCGGGTCGCGGCCTCGTTCGACGCGGTGCACGGCGGGTTCGGGGGAGCGCCGAAGTTTCCGGCGCCCATGCTCCTCGAGTTCCTGCTCCGCGCCTGGCGCCGTTCCGGCAGCGCCCGGATCCTGGACATGGTGACCCGCACGCTGGATGCCATGGCCGATGGCGGCATCCACGACCAGCTCGGCGGCGGCTTCGCCCGCTACAGCACCGATGCCGAATGGCTCGTCCCGCACTTCGAGAAGATGCTGTACGACAACGCGCTGCTGGCCCACGCCTACCTCGAGGGCTACCGCGCGACCGGTGACGAGCGCTACGCCACGGTGGCGCGATCGACGCTCGACTTCATGGTCGCCGAGCTGCGCACCGACGAGGGCGGGTTCGCATCGGCCCTGGACGCGGACAGCGACGGGGTCGAGGGTCGGTTCTATACCTGGGGTCACGCGGAGTTCAGTGCCGTCCTGGCGGATGCGGGTCTGACCGAGGACGAGCGCGGTGCTGCCGCGGCGTACTGGGGCGTCAGCGAGGCCGGCAACTGGGAGGGGACCAACGTCCTCCACCGAGCGACGGGTCGGGCGGAGATCGATCCCGTGCTGCTGGAGACCGCCCGCACCGCCCTCCTCGACGCGCGCAGCCGGCGGACTCGGCCCGCCAGAGACGACAAGCAGCTCGCCGCCTGGAACGGCCTGGCGCTGCGCGCCTTCGCGCACGCCGCCCTGGTCCTGGGCTCCGCGAGCGATGCCAGGGTCACCGCGGAGCTCGTCGACTTCGTCCGGCGGTCCCTGCTGCGCGACGGCGATCGGCTCTGGCGCACGTCTCGCGGCGGACGCTCACATACACCGGGGTTTGCCGAGGACCACCTGGCGCTTGCCGACGGCCTGCTCCTCGCGCACGCGGCGCTCGGCGACGCCGATACCCTGTCGCTGGCCCGCCGCCTGGCCGAGACGGCGGTGCGGGACTTCTGGGACGACGCGTCCGGCACCTTCGGTGACACGTCCGACGAGCACGACCGGACCGTGGTCCGGCCGCGGGGTGTCATCGACAACGCAACACCCTCGGCCAACGCGCTCGGTGCCGATGTGCTGCTCCGCCTGTCGCTGCTCACCGGCGAGCCCGATCTCGACCGTCGCGCCAGGGCCATCCTGCGCGCCGTGCAGCCGGCGCTCGAGCGACAGCCGAGCGCCTTCGGTCGGATGCTCGCCGCAGCGGATCGCGCGCTCGGCGAGCCGATCGACGTGGTCGTCGCCGCGGGCGAACCGGCCGACGAGGGGGCGGTCGTGCTCCGCCGGTCGGCGGCAGGGCCGTTCGTCCCGGATCTCGTGCTCGCCGGCGTCGGGCCGGACGACGTCCACGCGGACTGGCCGCTCTTTTCCGGCAAGACGGCGAGGGACGGCCTGCCGACGGCGTACGCATGCCGCGGCTACACGTGCGACGCGCCGACGGCCGACCCCGACGAGCTGCAGCGGCAGGTCCGTTCGCTGGCGCCAGTGGCCGTCGAATCGACGTGAGACGGGTCAGCCCGGGAGGAAGGCGAGGCGTACGCTCCGCTGTGGGTTGTCCGCGTTGGCATCGAGCAGCGCCACCGACTGCCACGTGCCGAGCGTCATCCGGCCGTCCACGACCGGGATGGTGACCGAGGGCGAGGCGAGCAGCGGCAGCACGTGATCGGCGCCGTGACCGGGGGAGCCGTGGCGATGCGTCCAGCGATCGTCGCGCGGCAGCAGCGTCTTGAGCGCCCGGAGCAGGTCGGCGTCCGAGCCCGCCCCGAGCTCCATGACCACGATCCCGGCGGTCGCATGCGGCACGAAGACCGTCAGCAGACCATCGGCGGCGTCGATCTCGGCCAGGAAGCGGACGCACTCGTCGGTAAGATCCACGAGCGCCGGCCGGGTCCCGGTGTCGACGGTCAGCTCACGGTCCTGCATCGGCTCAGGGGGTCCCGTAGCTGTGCTCGCCCACGATGAAGAGGCCGGCGCCGATGTAGGTGAACAGCACGCCGGCGAACCCGGCGAGGATGAGCCATGGAGCCAGCCTGGCCCATCCGTCACGACGCCCCGCGACGTGGAGGTACGCTCCGAAGACGAGCCAGGTCGCCGCCGCCGCCAGCTCCTTCGGGTCGTTGCTCCAGTAGGCGCGCCAGGCGAGGTTGGCCCATACCGAGCCCAGCACGATGGCCAGGGTCAGGATCGGGAAGGCGAGGAGGACGGCGCGATGACCGATCGCCCGTGCCGTGCTCGCCGTCGGCAGGACCGCAGCGCGGTCGGACGCCGCGCGCTGCACCAGCTCGGCCACGGCGGCGGCGAAGGCGATTCCCGCGAACGCATAGGCGAGGATCGCCGAGCCCACGTGGACGGTGAGCAGGAGCGGCTGCTGGAGCGCCGGGACGAGCGGCTCGATCCGGTCGTCCAGCGAGAGTGCGAAGCCGACGAGGCCCGCGGCGACGGTGGCGGTGATCGGTGCCAGCCCGCCGACCGGCGCGCGCCGGCCGAGCACGAGGTGCGAGACGACGAGCGCGCCGGCGAACGCGATGCTCACCTCGTGAAGGTTCGACCACGGGGCATGGCCGGCGGCGACGGTGCGAAGGACCAGCGCGAGCACGAGCAGCCCACCGGCCAGCAGCATGCCTCCGTTGGCCACCGAGGGCGCCCACCGGATGGGGCTCCCGACATCGACGGGTGCGCTCCCGTCCGGGGTGGCGAGGGGCCGCCGTCCGGCGGTGGCGAGCGCATCGGCAAGGCCGACGATCCCGACCGTCAGCAGGCTGGCGAGGGCGGCGACGAGAAGGGGAGCGATCAGGGTCGTCATCGGTCGGTCCGTCCGGTGGCTCGACCGATCAGTGAGGATCGGTCAGTGGGTCCGGGCGCCTTCCGCGGTCGCGGTCGGCGTGCCGCATCGGTAGCAGGACGCCTCGGACGCGTTGACGGTTGCGCCGCAGTTCGAGCAGTCGAGGACGAGGTCCCGCTCGCACTGGGTGCAGTAGCGGGCGCCGGCAGGGTACTGGAGCCCGTCGACGGGACAGTACGGCGCGCCCGGCGCCGTCTCGAGCCGGGCCGGCTCCGACGTGGTCTCGAGCTCCGGGGTCTGGGCGGGCCGAACGAGCGGGATTGCCTCCCGGCCCTCGCGCCCCTCGTGGATTCCCACCTGGCTGACCCGAAGGTAGCCGACCAGCAGCCACAGAAGGTAGAGCCCCAGCAGGCCGAGCATGAGCAGCGGGAAGAGCGTGGCGACGACATT
>JAHWJN010000056.1 GCA_019348395.1 Chloroflexota bacterium | reverse complement strand
GGCCGCGCCGGAGACACGCGCACCGGCGGGACGACCGCATGGCTCGTGACCGTCTCGTCGTCGGCGGATGCCACGGGGGCCGCTGCCGGGGCCATCGCGGCCGCGGCTCGCGGATCACCGTCGATCCAGTCGCGAAGGGCCGCGGCCACCGCGCCGGCATGCAGCGGCCGATCGGCGGGGTCGTACGCCAGGCAGGCCGCGGTGACCGCGGCGAGGGCCGGATCCACGCGCTCGAGCTGCGGCGGTCCTCGCCGCTGCGCCTCGGCCAGCGTCAACGCGGTCGCGCTCGGATATGGAGGACGGCCGGTGAGCATCTCGTGGAGCACCGCGCCGAGGCCGTAGAGGTCGGTCCGCGGCGTGATCGGTCCGGCGGCCAGCTGCTCGGGCGCCATGGAGCGCAGGGTGCCGACCACCGTCCCGGTCCGCGTGAGCCGCTCGGCGGAGGCCGCCAGGCTGTGCGCGATGCCGAAGTCGACGAGCCGCACGCGACCGTCTCGCCCGATCAGGACGTTCCCCGGCTTGACGTCGCGGTGGATGACGCCCTGTTGGTGGGCGTGGAAGAGCGCGTCACCGAGCTCCGCGCCGATCCTCGCGGCGTCCGCCGGCTCGAGCCGTCCCTCGCGCGCCAGCCGGTCCGCGAGCGACTCCCCTTCGACCAGCTCCATGACGAGCACCGGCGACTCACCCCCGATGTCGACGTCGTACACGCCGACCACCGCCGGATGCGAGAGGGCGGCAGCGGCCCTGGCCTCCGCGGCGAGCCGGCGCCGAGAGGCCACGTCCGGAAGCAGATGGGCGTGAAGCCGCTTGATGGCCACGGGCCGATTGAGGCGCTCGTCGTGGGCGCGCCACACCTCCGCGCTCCCGCCGCTGGCGAGGCGCTCGATGAGCCGGTACCTGTTCAGAATGCGTGGCGCGTCCATGCTCGCCCGCTCGGCGGGCGTCATCGGGAGATGCAATCCGCAGGCCCGCGAGGGAGGCTAGGGGAAGAGGTCTCGCTCCGGCTCCATCACCAGGACCGATGCGCCCGCCTCCGACGGACGCCATCGGTAGCCCCGGATCACCACCACCGGCCGTCCCTCGACCTTCCCGCCGGCCAGGTCCGCGGCCGATGCCAGCTGGTCGGCCACTGCGATGATCGTGGCACGCATCGGACGGCCGGCCGCGTCCGGCTCACCGCGCATGTCCCGCACCGCCTCGATCCCGGCCGAGCCGATCGCCACGTTCACGATCCCGTTGCGCCACGGCCGGCCGAAGGAGTCGCTCACGATCACTGCCGGCGCGACACCGGTTCGCTGGTGCAGACCGTCGCGGATGCGCTGCGCCGATGCATCTGGGTCGATCGGCAGCAGCGACGCGACCTCGCCGCCGCCGACGTTCGAGACGTCGACCCCGGCGTTGGCGCACACGAGGCCGTGCCGGGTGCGACTGATGATCAGGCCGCCGGGGCCCATCCGCACGATCGCCGCGGACTCTCGCAGCACGAGCTCGACCTGCCGAGCGTCCTTGTCCCAGCGCTCGGCCCAGGCTTGGGCGAAGTCCGAGGGCGTCACCGACGCCAGCTCGACGAGGCGACCCTCCGCCTTCGACACGACCTTCTGGGTGACGACCACCACGTCGTCATCGGCCAGCCGCAGGCCGGAGCTGTCCGCCGCCTGGTCGATGAGCGCTGCGAGATCATCCCCGGAACGGACCTCGTCGATGCCGTCGAGGGCGACGATCTCGAGCCGAACCGTCACGCGGCGTCCCCGAGCTCGAGCCAGCGCCGGAGGTCCTCGGGCGTGTCGAGGTCGAAGGCGAGGCCGGCCCGGTTGACCGCCACGCAGGGCACGCCCGCTCGCGCGACTTCCTCGGCGTGCTGCGCGAACGAGCCGGTGCCGAAGCGGAAGTTGATGACGCCGGGCGGCTGGATGGCCAGCGCGTTCGTGCCGGTGCCCGCCCGGTCCGGGGCGATCGCCACGCCGGGGGCGCCGTCCTCGGGCAGGCCGCCGATGAGGGTCATGACATCCTCCGAGCGCAGGTTCGGCAGGTCGCCATGCAGCACCACCAGGGTGTGGATGCCCTCGAGCACCGCGTCGGAACGGGCCTGGTCCAGACCGGCATTGAGCCCCATGCCGCGCTGCACCACGAGCCGGGCGCCGGCGGCATCCACGATCTCGGCGAGCGGCCGAGACGGGCTGATGACGACGAGGTCATCGGTCACCTCCCGCGCGACGCGCAGCACGCGCTGCAGGAGCTGGCTGGCGAGCATGATCCGCTCCGCCGGGTCGAGGCTGGGCGCGAGGCGCGTCTTCGCCGCCTCGAGGCCGCGGTGCGGAACGATGATCCGGGTGCTCACCGGCTGGTGCTGGGACACCCGTGCAGGATATCGCGCGGCGCCGTTCAACCGATAGCCGCATCCAGGATCGCGCGGGCCAGCGCGGCCCGGTCGTCATCGGAACGCATCACCGTGGGCAGGACATCGACCGATGCGCCGGTCTCCCGCTGGATGGCATGACCGAGCCCGACATCGGTTTCATCGATGACGAACCGGTCGACCAGGCCAGCGTGGAGACGAGCCACCCCGAGCGCGCTCGACTCGTGACCCAGGCTCGTCATCATCCGGTCGGCGGGACCCCGCAGCGCGCGGCCGCCGACGATCGGGCTCACCGACACGACCGGCGCGGCCGCCTCCCTCATCGCGTCGCGCACGCCGGGCAGCGCGAGGATCGGTCCGATGCTGACGACCGGGTTCGATGGGCCGAGCACGATCAGGTCGGCGGTCGAGATCGCGTCGAGAACCGCATCGGTGGGACGCGCGGTGCCGTCAAAGCGGACGCGGCGCACCTCGGGCGCCTGACGACGATGGACGAAGTACTCCTGAAATTCGAGGACGCCCTCGTCCGTCTCGACGACGGTCCGATGTCGTTCATCGGTGGCGGGCAGGATCCGTGCTCCGATGCCGAGGGCCGCGGCCATGCGCGCGGTCGCATCGGTCAAGCTCAGGCCCTCGGATAGCAGCCGGGTGCGCGTCGCGTGCGTGGCCAGGTCTGCGTCACCGACGCGGAACCAGGTCGGTTCGCCCAGCCGTTCGAACTGGGCATGGGCGGTGTGCGTGTCGCCGCGGATGCCCCACCCCTGCTCGGTGTCGAGCAGACCGGCCAGGGTGTAGAGCAGGGCGTCGATATCGGGGCAGACGAGCAGACCGTGCATCTCGGCGTCATCGCCGACGTTCGCCACGACGGTCAGCTCCACGTCGTCCGGGAGGAGCGCGAAGCCGTGCGCCAGCTTCGTTCCGCCCGTGCCGCCGGCGAGGAGAGTGACCTTCACCGCGTCAGAGTACCCGTGGCGGCCGCGTCGCCATGGCGCCGGAGAGGCTCCACGCGACTCGCAATCTGGTGCGCATGCGCGCGCATTACCGGGGAAAGTGAGATCGCGAGCGGGCCGGCCACGCTCAAATCGCGCCGCTCGGCGCTCAGCCGACCGGGTAATGCGCGCTGGCGGGATCAGATGGCGAGTCGCGACCGCCGAGTCGCACCGCTGCACGCATGGCGCGCCGATATTCGAGTCGCCGCCAACGGACCGGCGGGCCCCCAGGGCGCGACTTCAGCCGCGCTCGAGCTCCGGCTTCACCTCGCGCACGAGGCGCTCCATCGACTCCGCGTCATACGGCGCCGGGAACCCGATGATGAGATGCCGAAACCCGATCCCCAGGTAGGGGCGGATCCGATCGGCGACCTGCTCCGGCGTGCCGACCAGCTGGTTCTTCCACGGGTCGGCGTTGCCGTTGTGCTCGAAGATGGACGCCGCCACGCGTTCCGCTTCGGCCTGGTCGTCGCGGATGACGCACATGCCCATGCCGGCCGTGCGCTCGATCTCCGACTCGTCGCGTCCGACCTCTTCGCAGTGGCGGCGCAGGATCTCGTCCTTGCGCTTCACGGTGTCGAAGCCGCCGCCGACGTTGCACGCATCCGCGTACCGGGCGACGATGCGCAGGGTCTTCTTCTCGCCTCCGCCGCCGATCAGGATCGGCAGCCGCTCCTGGACCGGCATCGGGTCGTTCCGCACGCTGTCGGCGTCGTAGTAGCGCGACCCGGACGGCTCCTCGCCATGGAGCATGCCGCGCATGATCTTCACCGCCTCCTCCAGCCAGCGCAGCCGCTCTCCGGGAGACTCGCCGAACGCGATGCCGTAGGCGCGGTGCTCGGTCTCGAACCAGGCACCGCCGATGCCGAGGACCGTGCGCCCGCCGGAGATGTGGTCCAGCGTGGTGGCCATCTTGGCCACCAGCGCGGGGTTTCGGAACGTGTTGGCTCCCACCATGAGGCCGATGCGCGCCCGCTCGGTCCGCTCGGCCCAGGCCGCCAGCGTGAGCCAGCCCTCGATGATCGGTCCGTCGTCCGAGCCGACGATCGGGTACAGGTGATCCCACGTCCAGAGCGAGTCGTAGCCGAGCTCGTCCGCGCGGATGCCGCCGGCCCGCAGGTCGGCCCAGGGGGTGTACTGGTTCCAGAGCAGGGCTCCGAGCTTCACGCCGTCAGTCATGTCGAATCACCTTCTCCACCGAGATGCGAATGATCACCCGCTCCTGTCCGGCGTAGCGTTCCGGATCGGCGCCGTAGCGCCGGGCGAGTGCCTGGATGTGGTCGAGCGCCGGCCCGAACTCGGCATCGAGCTCCGCGGTCCCCCGCATGGCGACCCATCGGAGCCCATCCTCGAAGAGCACGCTGACCCGCGGGTCCGCCTGCAGCTGGCGGTACTTGAGCCGGCGCACCATCGTGTTCATCAGGATCGTGTCCGAACGATCCGGATCGAGGTCGAACCACATCACCGACTGGTTCGGCGCTCCGTCGCGCGAATTGATGGCCAGGACCGGAAAGCGCAGCTCGGCCAGGAGCCAGTCGCGCAGGTCATCGGTCACGACGGCCTGGACCGTCAGATCGGGATCGCTCACGTTCTCCTCGTTGTGGGTGGGCATCGGGCCCGTCAGTCGTGCCGGATCACCCGCTCGACGCGCAGCCGCATGGTGATCCGCTCCTGCCCGGTGAACTGGTCGGGGTCGGAGCCGTAGCGCTCGGCCAGGGCACGGATCTCGCGCATTGACGACTCGCGATCCTCGTCGAGCTCGATCGTTCCCTGCAGCGCAACCCAGGTCATGTCCTCCTCGAAGGCGAGGCTGGCGCGCGGGTCGCGACGGACGAAGCGCTCCTTGGCTCGACCGATCTTCGTGTTCATGAGGATCGTGTCGGGCCGGTCCGGATCGACGTCGAACCACATCACCGACTGGTTCGGAGCGCCCTCGCTGTCGAGCACGGCAAGCACCGGGTACCGGGGCCGGGCAAGCAGCCAGTCACGCAGATCGTCGGTCAGGACCGCCTCCACGGTCAGGGCAGGATCACTCACGGGGTTCCTCCGGGTGGCAGGACCGATGCCACGACGGGCACCGGTGTGAACGGACGCTCTGGAATTCGCAGTGTAGCCCTAGACTCCGTGACGATGACCAACGCCGAGCTGCTCTCGATCGGCGCCGAGCTGCTGCTCGGCGAGACGGTCGACACGAACGCCGCCTTCCTTGGCCGCGAGATGGCGGGGCTGGGGCTTCCGCTGTCGGGCGTGCGCATGCTGGCCGACGATCGCGCGGTCCTCCGGGATGCCTTCGCGGAGGCCCGGGGCCGCTCGGCGGTCGTGCTGGCCACCGGCGGCCTGGGCCCGACCCACGATGACCTGTCGCGGGAGGGCCTGGCCGATGCGCTCGGCGAGGAACTGACCGAGGACGACATGCTGTTGGCCGCGCTCGAGGCCCGGTTCGGGGGCCTCGGGCGCATGCCGGAGACGAACCGCCGCCAGACGATGCGGGTGCCGTCCGCCGAGGCGCTGCCGAACCCGATCGGCTCGGCGCCGGGCTGGTGGGTGGACCGCGACGACACCGTGGTCGCGCTGATGCCGGGGGTGCCGTCGGAGATGCGACGGATGTGGGCCGAGCAGGTCCGCCCGCGGCTCGCGGCCCGCTTCGCGCTGCCGCCGGTGTCGACCCGGACCGTGAAGGCGTTCGGGATCGGCGAGTCGGCGATGGCCGAGCGGCTCGGCACCCTTCTCACCGACCCGCCCGCGGGCGTCGACATCGGCATCTACGCCCGCGACGACGGCGTCCACGTGCGGTTCTCGACCCGCGGCGACGGATCGGTCCTTGATGACCTGGCGGATCGTGCGAACCGAATCCTCGGTGAGGACGTCTACGGCACCGATTCGGACGACCTGGCGACCGCGGCACTCGATCGGCTCGGCGGGCTCGGCGCCTCCACGGTCGCGAGCTGGGAGGCCGATACCGCCGGAGCGCTCATCGCGATCCTCGCCGAGGCTCCCACCCGGGAGGGAGCGGCGCGCTACGTCGGTGGGGTGCTCGATGCAGAGCTTCCCGCCGGGCCGCCGATGGCCGACGCCACCCTGCAGCTCTCGCTCCTGCCACAGGACGCCAACGGCCGAAGCCGCGTGCGGGTCGCGGTATCCGGCGTTGTGTGGCTGCCGATCACCGAGCTGCGTACCCATGGCTCCGGTCCGCAGCGGCTGCGGCGCGCCGCCTTCGCCGCCCTCGACGCCGTGCGGCGACTCAGCGCCAGCGACCGATGATCCGCACGGCCGACGGTCGCATCGCGATGCTCCAGCTCTGCCGGCGACCGATGACGTCCCCGTCGACCTGCACAGGCAGCTGGCTCCCGTCGAGGGTCCGGATGTCCAGCCGCTGGGCATCGACGCGGGTTGCACGGGGCGTCACCCCGGCGGCCCACCGGACGGCCTCCACGGCGAAGCTCGTCACCGGACCGCGGTAGACCCGCAGCGAGAGCCGGCCGCGGTCCGGACGCGCGCCGGGGTTCACCCGCAGCCCGCGGCCGTAGAACGGGGTTGTGCCGGCGACCAGGAGCTCCATCGGCCCGCGATGGACGAGCCGATCGTCGGCCCGCACCTCGACCGACGGGCGGTGCCACAGGTCCGGGATCGATCGTCCCACCGCCATGGCCCAGCCGGGGAGCCTGCGCGCCCCGGCATCGGCGTATCGGGCGGCCACCACGGCGTCCCAGCCCGCCCCGGCGAACAGGGCCAGGCGGCCATCGACGGCCAGCAGGTCGAGCGGACGCGCGTCCCCGCGGACGAGAATCTCGACGAGCGCCTCCGGGTCGCGAGGCAGTCGAAGCAGGTGTGAGGTCGCGTTGCCGAAGCCGGCCGGGATGTAGCCCAGCGTCAGCTCCGGCAGGCGGCTGGCCACGTTGTAGGCGACGCCCAGCGAGCCATCTCCCCCGGCGATGACCGCCAGCGCGTAGGGGTCGACGCGGGCCGCCAGCCATGCCGCCAGCTCGCCGGCGTCCCGCGTGGCGGTGACGTGCAGGTCGGCATCGAGCGCGCGCCGGGCCAGCTCGACGCTGCGCCGCGTGCGGTCAGTGTGCGCGCTGCCCGCTCCCTCGTTGAGGAAGATGGCCGCCGGTCGCGCCGCCTCCACGTCGCTCGTCAGGGCAGCTGCTGGAGCAGCTCCTCGGCGAGCGAGGGCGTCTGGCTGATGACCGTGAAGAAGGCATCTCCGACGATGTAGATCAGCACCTCGCCCTCGGCATCGGCCGGGGTGACGCGCAGGACCTGCTTGCCGGCGACGGTCACCGTCTCCGCTTCCACCTCCGTCCCGACGTCGGCGCGCTGGCTGGAGCCCATCATCCGGCCGATGAGCTCAAGCTGTGCCGGAGTGACGCCGGGCATGCGCATCGCAGTGACGATCAGCGTCTCTTCGCCTTCGCCCCACGAGGCGAAGGCGAAGTCCGCCTCATCCGCGTCGATTCCCTGCTGCTGGAGCATCGGCAGGATGAACTGCTCCATCCCTTCCATGTCGTTGCGCGGAAAGCCGCCGACCTCGTCGGGCAACGCGTCGATGAGCGAGCCGGTCAAGCCGGAGCCCGACCCCCCGTCGTCCGTTGCGTCGGACGTGGCCGTCTCGCTCGCGGTGGGCGAGGGCGTCGGCACGGGCGTCGGGGCGACGGTCGGCGTGGCGACGGGGGAT
>JAHWJN010000055.1 GCA_019348395.1 Chloroflexota bacterium | reverse complement strand
CCCGAATGGCTCGCGGCCATGATGGCGAGCGCCTCGGTACCGAGCTGGTACTCGTCGAAGCGGCCGGAGCCGACGAATGGCGCGAGCTGGAACGGCTTGGCGCTCGAGCGCCAGAAGATGAAGGCGCTCGGATCACCCGCCGAGGCGATGAGCGCGCCGTCGGGCGCAACCACCGCGACATGGCCCCGGTGGACCGACTCGACCCGAGCACCACGGGCGACCTCGACGAGGACCGGCGGCGGCGCGCCCCCGGCTCGTCGAGCGCGGGTCACCGATGTCGGGGCGACGGCCTACTGGCCGCCGCCACCCTGGCCGGCCGGCTGGCCCTCGCGCTGCTGGCCCTCGCGCTGCTGGCCTTCGCGCTCACCCTTGCTGAAGATGCTGCCGCCCGAGCCACCGGCGGGGCCACCACCCTGGGGCGGGGCCTGGCGCTGACCGCCCTGCGGACCGGCCGAGCCACCGGCCGCATTCGCGGTCGTCGGGGCGGGACGCGTTCCGGGCTCGCGGGTCATGGTCACGCCGCCCTCCCAGTGGGCACCCTCCTTGACCACGAGCACCTGCGTCTTGATGTTGCCCTTGACGCGACCGGTCGAGCCGATCTCGAAGCGGCCGCCGCAGTCGACGTCGCCCTCGTAGTCGCCGTTGACGATCACGTTGTGCGCCTTGATCGCGCTGCGGACGCGCGCCTGGGGGCTGATGATGAGCGTGCCCTGGCACTCGATCTCGCCCTGCGCCTCGCCCTCGATCCGAAGATCACGGTCGGAGACGTACTTCCCGTTGAAACGGGCATGCGGGTCGATGACCGACTCGTTGCCTCGGTCGCTGCTGCGGGGGAACTCGCTGGGTGACTGTGCCACGTCGACCTCACTCGTCAGACTATCCGGATACAGGTTCCCGACCACGTCCTCGCGCGAGAGGCTGTCCGGCTTGGGTTCACGCTTCGATCCGAAGACCATGCTCCTCAGTGACCTCCTGGTGCGGATCCGAGCGACGGGCTGGGCACGGTCCGGCGCGGTATGGGTTGGTCGAGCAGGACCGATAGCCTACCAGCATGTCGGCCGCCGTCGATAGGTGCGAGGGCGTAGAGTTCCGCACGTTCCGTACCAGCCGCTCGAGTCGGCGAGGGATGGCCAGTCATGGTGACCGACGGACCGGGGAACGGGCCTCACCGACCGGGCCGACCGTCGGACGCCAGTCAGGCTGGCGCGGCGGCGGCGCAACGGGCGCATCTTCTTCCTGCAGCCAGCCTCATGTGCCCCTCGACCGCGGAGCTCCCGCCCTGCCGTGCTGCTCCGGCAGGATGCCAGTCACACTGGCAGAGCGCGAGCTGGCCAACGAGGCGGCCAGCAGCCGCTGCTCGATTCCGGCCACGAAGGACGCGACAGCGGCACGGGTCAGGGGCCGATCACCCTCGCCGCCACGGCGCCCCAACGCCAGCCGGATCAGCGCCTCGTCGCCGCCCGCCTCGATCGCCCACGTGGCCGCCCCTGTCTTCGAGGACCAGGATCCCGTCTCCAGCCAGCGCCACGCGCGACAGGCGTTGAGGACGCGGTTGGGGGCCGCCGCGTCGTGGTCCGCGTGCCAGGTGGCCGACGCCTGCAACGCCGCGAGCACCACCGGATCGTCGATCCCTCCGAGCACCTGACCGAGCGGCGGGCCGGCGATCGCCCGCGACCGCTCCCCCGCGGCGGCCAGGTCCAGGACGAACCAGTGGGCGGGCTCGGCCGCCGGCTCGGTGCCGACATGGTCGGCGATGGCCGGCCCGGTGTTGAGATTGAGCTCCCAGTCCGGCCGCTCGCCGGGTGCCGCCAGCACCTCCATCCGGTAGACGACGAGCTCGAGCCTGGGGGCCGGCACCGGCAGCGTCCCGTGCCGGAGCTCGTCAGCGACGCGACGCTTCATACGCTGGTCGAGCCGATCGGTCACGCCGACGGTGACGTCGAGGTCGCTGCGCCCGGGCAGGTAGTCGCCGCGAGCCGCCGAGTTGATGAGCCACGCACCCACCAGCCGGTCGGCGAGGGTCGCTCGCAGGCGCTCCACCAGGACGTGCAGATAGCGGTCGGTGTCGAGGCCGTCGAGGATGGGCCGCATCGGTCTATGATCAGCTCCGATGTCGAGCCAGACGCCACGGACGCTGCACGTCAGCCAGCACCCGCTCATCGTGCACAAGCTCGCGATCCTCCGTGACCGGACGACCGAACCGAAGAAGTTCCGTGAGCTGGTGCGCGAGCTGACCTGGCTGCTCGGCTACGAGGCGATGGCCGACCTCGCCACCCGTCCGGAGCCGATCGAGACCCCGCTCGAGCCGATGGAGGCTCGCCGCCTCGAGCCGAAGGTGGGGCTCATCCCCATCCTCCGCGCCGGCCTCGGCATGGTCGACGCGATGCTGGAGCTGCTCCCGACCGCCGAGGTATGGCACATCGGCCTGTACCGCGACGAGCGCACCCTGAAGCCGGTCGAGTACTACAACAAGCTCCCGGACGCGGCCACCGTCCAGGTCTGCCTCATCCTGGATCCGATGCTCGCGACCGGTGGCTCGGCGGCGGCCACGGTCGACATCCTCAAGCAGTGGGGCGCGGCTCGGGTGAAGCAGGTCAGCCTGATTGCCGCGCCGGAGGGCGTGGCAACGCTGTCGGCGGCGCACCCGGATGTCGACATCCACGTGGCGGCGCTCGACTCGCATCTCAACGAGCGTGGCTACATCGTTCCCGGCCTGGGCGACGCCGGCGACCGGCAGTTCGGCACCTTTGCCGGCCCCGCCTCGGAGCCCGGGCGCGGGCCGGCCGACGAGACCGCAGAGGTGGTTCGGCGCCTCCAGCGTGAGCTCGGCGGCTGACCGGCCCCGGCGGCGGACGAACGTCACGTCCGTGGCCCGAGCACACGAAATGTCCCGAAGGAACCGCCGCTGGACCGTTGATGCAATCGCTGGTGCCGTTGGCTGCCCCTTCGGGACGACCGCAGCATATGGGCCCGGAGCCAGCCGGCGCAATCCCCCTTCTCCACGGAGTTGGTGCGCCTGACCGGACTTGTCCACAAGTTATCCACAACGGTGGACATTGACGTTCCGTTGACACGGGGCCGGTAGCATCGGCGCATGAGCACCGACCGATCACTGCGAGTGATCTTCGTCTGCACCCACAACAGCGCGCGAAGCCAGATGGCCGAGGGACTGCTCCGCGCGTGGGGCGGCGACCGGTACGAGGTCCTCAGCGCCGGCACCCAGGCCACGCAGGTCCGCCCCGAGGCGATCACGGTCATGCGCGAGATCGGCATCGACATCTCGACGCACTCCAGCAAGACGCTCGAGCCATTCATCGGCGAGCGGTTCGACTGGTTGGTGACCGTGTGTGACCAGGCGCGCGACGCGTGTCCGACGCTGCCCGGCGTCGCCAGTCAGCTGCACTGGAGCGTCGAGGACCCCTCCCGCACCGACGGTGGCGAGGAGGCCCGTTTGGCGGCGTTCCGCGCGGCTCGCGACGACCTCGCGGCCCGCGTCCGGTCCTTCCTGGCGGATGAACCGGTGACCGGCGCCTGACGCCCCTCACCGACTGCTACGCTGCGGCCGTGTCGACCGCCGTCCCCGTCTGCCCGCACTGTGCCGCCGATGACGAGCAGCCGCTCGTGTGCGACCGATGTGCCTGGCGGTGGTACGCCAACCCGCGGCCCGCGGCGGCCGTGCTGCTCGAGCGGCGATCCGCCCGGGGCGATCCGGAGGTGCTGCTGCTGCGGCGTGCGGTGGAGCCCGGTCTCGGCGGCTGGGACCTGCCCGCCGGCTACCTCGACCCGCACGAGTCGTTCGAGTCGGCGGCCCGTCGCGAAGCGCGCGAGGAGTCCGGGCTCGAGGTCGAGTTGACCGGCCTCGCCGGCGTGTACCACTCGCCGGCAGCCAACGCCGTGAACGCGGTCTTCCGGGCCCGGCCGGTCGACCCGACCGCCGAAGTGCGTCTCGACTTCGAGTCGAGCGAGCACACCTGGGTAGCTCGCGCGCAGGTCAGCTCCTGGCTGCCGCGGATCGCCTTCCCGTCCATGGCCCGGGCGCTGTCGGACTGGGCCGGAGGCGAGGGCGGCTGACGGCAGCGGAACGCCGCCCGAGCCCGGTCCCTGCGCGGGCCGGC
Organism: Chloroflexota bacterium; assembly: GCA_019348395.1. Classification (GTDB taxonomy): domain Bacteria; phylum Chloroflexota; class Limnocylindria; order QHBO01; family QHBO01; genus JACDBZ01. Next base: position 4,030 of record JAHWJN010000055.1, on the reverse strand, counting down.
GGCACGGGTCCTGCGCTACACTCGGGCGCAGCCTCAACGACAGGAGACCGATGCCCGACTCCACCGTGAGGGTCGCCGTCACCGGAGCCGCCGGTCAGATCGGCTACGCCCTCCTCTTCCGCATCGCCTCGGGTCAGATGTTCGGACCCGACACGCCCGTCCGGCTGCAGCTGCTCGAGCTCGAGGCGGCGCTGCCGGCGCTCGATGGCGTGCGCATGGAGCTCGACGATTGCGCCTTCCCGCTCCTCGAGGACGTGGACACGACCGCCGACAGCGACACCGCCTTCCGTGACGCGAACTGGGCGCTGTTGGTCGGGGCCGTCCCGCGCAAGCAGGGCATGGAGCGCAAGGACCTGCTGAGCATCAACGGCGGGATCTTTACCGGGCAGGGCGAGGCCATCGCCCGCAACGCTGCCGACGACTGCCGGGTGCTGGTGGTCGGCAACCCGTGCAACACGAATGCGCTCATCGGCTCGACCGCCGCGGCACGCCACGGGATGCCGAGCGACCGATGGTTCGCAATGACCATGCTCGACGAGAACCGCGGCCGCTCGCAGCTCGCCGCGAAGGCCGGCGTACCGGTCGGTGAGGTTCGCGACCTCGCCGTCTGGGGCAACCACTCCGCCACGCAGTTTCCCGACGCGTGGCATGCCACCATCGGCGGCCGGCCGGCGCCCGAGGTCATCGATGACGAGGCCTGGCTGCGCGGCGAGTTCATCGCCGGCGTCCAGCAGCGCGGGGCGGAGATCATCGCCGCCCGGGGCCAGAGCTCGGCGGCGAGTGCCGCGAACGCCGTCATCGACACCGTCCGCAACATTACGCAGCCCACCGGCGAGACCTTCAGCGCGGCGATCCCGGCTCCGGCCGAGGGCGGCTACGACGTGCCGGAGGGCCTCGTCTTCGGCTATCCACTGCGGGCGACCGCGCCGGGCAACGTCGAGATCGTGCAGGGCATCGAGCACGACGAGTTCGCGCTGTCCAAGCTCGAGGCGACCACGAACGAGCTCCTGGAGGAGCGCGCTGCGGTCGAGCACCTCCTGTCATGACCGCCGATTCGCCGGCGAGCGCCGACGTCGCCCACCTCGACATCGGCGGCGAGACGGTCGAGCTGCCGATCGTCCGCGGCACCGAGGGTGACGACGCGCTCGACATCGCGAAGCTGCGAAGCCAGACGGGCTACATCACCCTCGACCCCGGGTACGGCAACACCGGCGCGGCGACCAGCGCGATCACCTTCCTCGACGGCGAGCAGGGCATCCTGCGCTACCGGGGCTACCCGATCGAGCAGCTGGCCGAGCAGTCGACCTTCCTCGAGGTCGCGTACCTGCTCATCTGGGGCGAGCTTCCAACGCGGGAAGAGCTGGATCGATTCGTCACCGAGGTGACACATCACACGCTCATCCGCGAGGAGATGCGCCACTTCTTCGACTCGTTCCCGCACGACGCCCACCCGATGGCCGTCCTCGCGTCGGGCACGGTTGGGATGAGCACCTTCTATCCCGACTCGCACGAGATCTTCGACGCTGACGCGGTCGAGATCACGATCAACCGGCTCATCGCCAAGCTGCCCACCCTGGCGGCCTGGTCGTTCAAGAAGGCCATCGGCCAGCCCTACGTCTACCCGCGCAACGACCTCGGGTACGCGGCGAACCTGCTCAACATGATGTTCGCCGTGCCCTCGGAGGCGTACGAGGTCAACGCGCAGGTCGCGGAAGCGCTGGACCTGCTGCTCATCCTCCACGCCGATCACGAGCAGAACGCATCGACCTCGACCGTTCGACTGGTCGGCAGCACGCACGCCAACCTGTACTCCTCGATCAGCGCCGGCATCAGCGCGCTGTGGGGGCCCCTTCACGGCGGCGCCAACGAGGCGGTCATCAACACGCTCGAGAACGTCGTCGCCGATGGTGGCGACGTGAAGAAGTGGGTGGACAAGGCGAAGGACCCCGATGACCCGTTCCGCCTGCCCGGCTTCGGCCACCGGGTCTACAAGAACCACGACCCCCGCGCCACCATCATCAAGCGTGCCGCGGAACGCGTGCTGAAGGCCACCGGCGCCGACGACGAGCTGTTCGACGTGGCCCAGCGGCTCGAGGAGATCGCGCTCTCGGACGACTACTTCATCAGCCGCAAGCTGTACCCGAACGTCGACTTCTACTCGGGCCTCATCTACCGGGCCATCGGCTTCCCCAAGAACATGTTCACCAACTGCTTCGCCATCGGCCGGCTCCCCGGCTGGATCGCGCAATGGAAGGAGATGATCGAGTCGCCCGAGACGAAGATCGGGCGGCCGCGGCAGGTGTACTCCGGGGCGCAGGCGCGCGACTACGTGCCGATCGAGCAGCGCTGAGCCCGATGCGGCTCACCGTCCTGGGGCGATCGCCCGCCTCGCCGAACCCCGGCGAAGCCTGCGCCGGCTACCTGGTGGAGGGGGGCGGCAGCCGCGTCCTGGTCGACATCGGTCCCGGCGTGGTGGCGGAACTGCTCCGCCGCCACCATCCCGATGAGCTCGACGCGGTCGTCGTCAGCCACATGCACGCCGACCACATGCTCGACCTCGTCACCCTGCGCTACGTGTATCCGTGGCGCGCCCGGCCGCGGCACGAGCGCCTGCGAGTCGTCATGCCACCGGGATCGGCGGACCAGCTGCTGGACCTCGCCAGGGGCGTCGGCAACGCCCGACACTTCGAGGATTCCTTCCGGCTCTCCGAGCACGATGGCTCCTCGTCGATGACATTCGGCGGCCTCGACATGCGGCCGATCGAGACCGTCCACTTCATCCCCTGCTGGGGGTTCCGAATGGAGGCCGACGGACGCCGCCTCGCCTACACGGCCGACACCGCGCCGTGCGGCGGCCTCGACGATTTGGCTGACGGCGCCGACCTGCTGCTCAGCGAAGCCACGCTGCGGACGCTCGACGAGGATGCGCAGCCCCCGGAGCAACGTGGCCATCTTCTGCCCGCGGAGGCCGGGGAGACGGCGACGCGTGCCGGCGCGAAGCGCCTCCTGCTCACCCACCTCCCGATCGACGACGGCGGCGAGTGGGCGCGGCGCGACGCTGCCGCGGCCTTCGAGGGAAGCGTCGAGGTCGCCGAGCCGAACCGGAGCTACGAGGTCTGACTCAGGGAGTGACCCGAGCCCGCGCGATCCAGCGATCCGCGGCCCAGGTGGCGACCGCCCAGATGACGCTGAGCACCAGCACCGGCACGACCGTGAGGGCGCCGACCAGCAGCGCACCGGGACCCGGCAGGGCACCCGCCATGACCAGCACCAGCAGGAGCATGGTGAGCAGCACCATGCCGAGCATCACGAGCGCGATCTTGGCGCTGGTGAGCAGGAACCAGGCGAGCGAGTGGCCCTGGGCGCGGCCGGCGAGCCACAGCACGCACGGTCCGGTGGCGCCGGCGACCGAGGTGTAGATCCCGAAGCCGCCGAACAGGACGTCGACGCCGAGTCGCCACCCCAACACGGCCCAGACGAACAGCCATGTCGCCAGCAGCGTCGACAGCGCGCCGATCCCGATGAGCCAGATGAGGAGCAGCGTCGCCGTCCCGCCGGACAGGCGCTCCACGAGCTCGCCCGAGTCGTCCTCGACGAACTCGGTCGGCCCGTCCTCCCGCTCCGGGCCATCCAGACGCTCGCCGGTCACTGCGCCAGGGCGGCGAACCCGCGTTCGAGGTCGGCGCGGAGGTCCTCGACCGCCTCGATTCCGACACTCAGCCGCACGAGCGAGGGCGGCACCGCCAGCGGAGAATCCGCGACGGAGGCGTGGGTCATGGGAGCCGGCACCTCGATCAGCGACTCGACTGCACCCAGTGACTCGGCCAGCGTGAACAGGGTGGTCGCCCCGGCGAAGCGCCGGGCCGATTCTTCTCCACCGCGGAGCTCGAAGCTCAGCATCGCCCCGGGGAGGCGCATCTGCCGCTCGACAAGCTCCGCCGCCGGATGGCCGTCGAGGCCTGGGTAGTGGACGCGCTCGACCTCGGATCGCTCCGCCAGCCAGCCGGCCAGGGTCGCGGCGCTCGACGAC
>JAHWJN010000054.1 GCA_019348395.1 Chloroflexota bacterium | reverse complement strand
GGCGATCGCCTGTGGGGCGTGCGGCTTGACACTCCCTCGGAGCGCGGTCGCGTGACGCCCGACCTCGTCAAGGAGGTGCGGGCACGCCTGGACCTGGCCGGTCACGACGAGGTGAAGATCGTGGTCTCGGGAGGGATCGACGTGGAGCGCATCGGCGTCTTCCGCGACGCGGGCGCACCGGTCGACTCGTTCGCGGTCGGCAGTGCGATCAGCAAGGCCAGCCCGATCGACTTCACCGGCGACCTCAAGGAGATCGACGGCCGGCCGGTCGCCAAGCGGGGACGCATCCCGGGCCGAAGCGAGAACCCTCGACTGGAGCGGATCGACCTTCGGCGCTAGGCTCAGTTCATGGACCGCCAGCCCGCGCCCGGCGAGCGCGACTCCGCCTACGACCTCTTCCAGCGTGGCTCCCGGCTGCTCGCCGAACGCCATCCCGGCGCCGCGGCCGTGCTGCTGGAGCGCGCACTGAAGCTGGAGCCCGGGAAGGCCTCGATCCTCGAGGCGCTTGGCCAGGCGTATTTCAACGTCGGGTCGCACCAGCTGGCCGCGGACCGCTTCGCCGCGATCGTCGACGCGGATCCGCTGGCGCACTACGCGCACTTCGGACTGGGCGTGTCGCGAGCCCGTCTCGGTGACCATCGCGTCGCACGCCGTCACCTTCGAATGGCGGTCTTCCTGAAGCCGGAGAACGAGTCGTACCAGCGCGCCCTCGCGCGGCTGGGCGACGCGACCGAGACCTAGGCGGCGCGACGCCGCTGGCGTCGCTCGCGAGCCAGGCGCGCCTGGAGCAGTCCGAGCACCGCGGCCTCCTTCGGCCGCAGGGCATGGGCCCCGCGCCCCACGCCCACGGCCCGCCGGGAGAGCGCGTCCACCAGCGTTCCGTCGAGGTACGACTCCAGCACATGCGGGTGGACGTACGCCGAGCGACAGACGGCCGGCGTATTGCCGAGCTGCTCCGCCACGCCTTCGATCGCGCTCACGATCGCCTTCTTCCGACCCGCCTCGTCGTCGACCTCCAGGAACTCCTCGAGCGCCATGGAGGCCGCCACCGTGCCAGCCCAGGTCCGAAAGTCCTTCGCGCTGAAGTCCGCACCGGTGATCTCGCGCAGGTAGTCGTTCACGTCGCCCGAGGTGACGTCGACCCGGTTGCCATCTGCGTCGTAGTACTGGAACAGCTCCTGGCCCGGGATGTCCTGGCACTGCTTCACGAGTCGCGCCAGGCGCCGATCTCGAAACTCGACCTCGTGCTCCTTGCCGGACTTGCCCCGGAAGCGGAACCGCACGCCCGCTCCGCGCACGGTGACATGACGGTCGCGCAGCGTCGAGAGGCCGAAGCTCCGGTTGTCGCGCGCGTACTCGTCGTTGCCGACGCGGATCAGCGTCTCCTCGAGAAGTCGGACGACGAGGGCGAGCACCTTCTCGCGCGGCAGACCGCGGCGCCGAAGATCGCGTTCGGTTCGGCGACGGATCCGGGGCAGGGCACGCGCGAACTCGATCAGCCTGCCGTACTTCGCCTCGTCGCGGACCTCGCGCCAGCGCGGGTGATATCGGTACTGCTTGCGTCCCTTCGCGTCCCGCCCGGTGGCCTGGATGTGCCCGCGCCGGACCGGAGAGATCCAGACATCGGTCCATGCCGGCGGGATGGCCAGCCCGTTGAACCACGCAATTCGGTCATGGTCGATGATCCGCTTCCCGTCGGGACCGAGGTAGCTCCAGCCCTTGCCCGACCGCCGGCGTCGCACGCCGGGCCCCTGGTCGGTCACGTACCGCAAGCCGGCCTCCTCGGCCGAGAGCTCGGGATCGAGATCGAGAGTCACGCACCGCGCGAACGCAACCGCCGTGCCAGCCACTCGACGCCGGCGATCGTCTTCCCGTCACGAATGCGGCCATCGTCGATGGCCTCGAGCGCCTGGTCCAGGGTCAGCCAGAGCGGCTCGAGCAGCTCGTCGGCATCGGCGGCATCCTCGCCACTCGCGTCGCTCAGCCCGGTGGCCAGGTACAGGTGCATGAGCTCGTCGCAGAACCCGGGCGCGGTGTAGAAGGTCGGTCCGGCTTCCCAGCTCGCCGCCGCCAGGTTCACCTCCTCTGCCAGCTCGCGACGCGCGGTCTCGAGCGGTGGCTCGTCCGGGTCGAGTGTTCCGGCCGGGATCTCGAGCAGCTCGCCGCCGGTCGCATGGCGCCACTGGCGCACCATCGCGAGGCGCTCGCCGTCCCAGGCCAGCATCGCCACCGCGCCGGGGTGCTCCACCACCTCTCGCGTCGTACGGTGCCCGTCCGAGCGCTCGATCTCGTCGACTCTCACCGCGATGCGCCTGCCGGTCCATGGTCGGTCGACGTTGAGCGTGCGTTCCTCCATCGGAGCATCGTACGCCGAACGTACCGATGGGCGGCACGTGGCGATCCGGGCTAGGATGCGAGCGGGTCCATGAACGAAGCGATCAGCAACATCTGGCGCCGTCCCCTGCGGACGGCGCTTACCATCCTCGGCATCGTCATCGGCGTCTTCGCGCTCACCGTGATGGGCGCGCTGGCCGAGAAGCTCAACGTCCTCGTGGACGGCGGTGACGAGTATTTCCGCACGCGCCTGTTCGTGTTCGACGCCGGCGCGGCCTCCGGCTTCCAGGCCAGTGCCCGGCCCATCACCCGCAGTCTCGTGGATCGGATCGAGGAGATCGATGGCGTGGAGCGTGCGACGCCGGTCCTGCAGACCCGGCTCGACCCCGACGAGGTCGGCGGCTTCGACATCCCCGAGCTGCTCACCGGAATCGAACCGGAGACCTGGTACGACGCACGGATCGACCTGCGGGTGGACGCCGGACGCTTCCTCGAGGCCGACGAGGACGGTGTCACGGTGATCGGGGCTGACCTCGCAGAGCGCTACGAACTGCGCACCGGCGACACGTTCGAGATTCGTGGCCACGACTTCGAGGTGATCGGCGTCCTCGAGCGGACTCTCACCTTCCCGGACAAGATCGCCTACGTGCCGTTGCGCGATGCACAGCAGATCTACGTGGAGTCGGTGCCGGAGGCCTTCCAGGAGCGGACGGAGGACCTCGCGACGCAGATCGAGGTCTTCCCCGACGACCTGGGCCAGGCCGATGCCGTCGCCGAGGCGATCGGCGCGGAGCTCGACGGCGTCCGCGTCGTGACGCCGGACGAAGTCGCCGACCAGATCGGCCAGGCGAGCATCGTGTTCAACCTGATCATCGTGGGCGCCAGCGTGATCGCGGTCATCGTGGGCGGATTGAGCGTCATCAACACGATGGTGATGAGCGTGTCGGAGCGCGTGCGGGAGATCGGCATCAAGAAGGCGGTCGGCGCCCCCACCAGCGCCATCCTGCGCGAGTTCATGTTCGAGGCGATCCTCCTCGGGGCCATCGGCGGGCTGCTCGGGCTCGGCGCGGGTGCGCTCCTCGTGGTGGTGCTGAACGCCCAGACCGCCGGCTCGGGAACATCGGTCTTCCTGCTGACCCCGATGCTGCTCCTGCGCAGCTTCCTGTTCGCCACCATCCTCGGAGCGCTGGCCGGGATCTACCCCGCCCTCCGTGCCGCGCGGCTCGATCCGGTCGCCGCCCTGAGGAGCACGTGAGCATGGCGATCCTGGAGGCGAACGGGCTGACGAAGGTCTACCGGCGCGCGGCGTCCGAAGTGCGCGCCGTGGACGGCATCTCGCTCTCCGTCGAGCCCGGCGAGTTCATGGCGATCATGGGCCGATCCGGATCCGGCAAGACCACGCTGCTGGATCTGCTCGGCTGCCTCCTTCGGCCGACGGATGGCGCGCTCGAGATCGACGGTCGCAGCGTGATCGGTGCATCGGACGGTGAGCTGGCCACCATTCGGCGTGAGCGAATCGGCTTTGTCTTCCAGGAGTTCAACCTCATCCCGAGCCTGACCGCGATCGAGAACGTGATGCTGCCGCTGCGGTACGGCCCGCGGCGGCCGGACGCGCGTTCCCGGGCGGGCGAGCTGCTCGACCTGGTCGGGCTCCGCGATCGGATCGGACACCGGCCGGCGGAGCTGTCCGGTGGCGAGCAGCAGCGGGTGGCCATCGCACGGGCGCTCGTCAACGATCCAGCGGTCATCCTGGCCGACGAACCGACCGGGGAGCTCGATTCGGCGACGTCCCGACGGCTGATGACGACACTGCGCGACCTGAACCGCGATCGTGGCGTGACGACCATCATCGTCACCCACGACGCCGGCGTGGCCGGCGCCACCGACCGTGTGGTGCGCCTCCAGGACGGTCGGGTGATCGCCGACGAGCGGCACGACGGACGGGGGTTCGAGCGCGCCCTCAGCGGCCAGCCCTCGGCGAACGGGCACGGTCCTCGGGTCTGGCCACGCCTTCGCGCGCTGCTCGGCCGGGGAGGCGCCCGATGATCGAGGTCACCGGGCTAGGCAAGCGCTTCGGATCGCTCACCGCGGTGCGAGACCTGAGCTTCACCGTGGGCGACGGAGAGATCTTCGGCATCCTCGGGCCGAACGGCGCCGGCAAGACGACCTCCGTTCGCATGCTGGCCGGGTTGATCGCGCCATCCGAGGGGCATGCGCGGATCAACGGCCTCGACCTGGGACGCGACTCTCAGCGCATTCGCGCCAGCACCGGGATCCTCACCGAGAGCCCCGGCCTCCACGACCGGCTCACCGCGGGCCAGAACCTCGGCTATTACGGCCGGCTGTACGGCCTGCGCGGACGGGCGCTGCGGGAGGCGGTCGACCGATACCTCCGCGTCGTCGGCCTCGCCGAGCACGCCGACCGCCGGGTGAACGGGTTCAGCAAGGGGATGCGGCAGAAGGTCGCCATCGCCCGCGCGCTGCTCCACGAGCCGGACGTCATCTACCTGGACGAACCGACCTCGGGACTGGACCCGTCCGCGGCGAAGACGGTGCGTGATTTCGTGGCCACTCTGCGCGACGCCGGCCGCTCGATCGTGGTGTGCACCCACAACCTCGACGAGGCGGAGCGGCTCTGCGACCGGATCGGCATCATGCGCGGCACGCTGCTGCAGGTCGACACGCCCGCACGTCTGCGCCGGGGGAACGGCACGGCGACGGTGCGCGTGGAGCTCGTGGGCGCGCGCCGGCCGGCCTCGTTCCTCGACCTGCTGGCCCGTCTGCCCTTTATCGAGTCGGCGCGCGCCGACGATGGCGCGCTCTTCGTCGAGGTCCGCGAGCCGCGCGGCGACAATCCGGAGCTGGTGCGATCACTGGTCGACGCCGGCGCGCGGATCGTCGGCGTCCACGAGGACGCACTCACGCTCGAGCAGGTGTACCTCGACCTCGTGGGCGAGGTGGGCCAGCGCGACGCGGACGCGGCGCGTATCGGCGAGGTGGCCTGATGCGCCTCGGCTACGTCTGGGCCGTCCTGGGAAAGGAGGCGCGCGACCTGTTCACCAACCGGCTGCTGCTCGGCGCCGTGGCCCTTCCGGCCCTCATCTTCGCCTCGATCCCGACCGGCCTCGTCGCCTTCCTCGAGGTCAGCGAGATGAACCCGGACCAGCTCGGCCAGGTCGAGTCCTACATCAGCCAGTTTCCCGAACTCGAGCCGAAGCTCGCGGCGCAGGGGTTCATCGTCCTGAACTTCATGGCCTACTTCCTCCTCATCCCGGCCATGGTGCCGATGGCGATCGCGACGCAGTCCGTGGTCGGCGAGAAGACGGCCCGATCGCTCGAGCCACAGCTCGCGACGCCGCTGGAGGTCGGCGAGCTGCTCGTCGGCAAGGCGCTGGCGGCCGCGGCCCCGGCCGTGCTGGCGACGTGGGGCGTCTTCGTGCTCTACGGCCTGGTCAACGGGGCGATCGCCGACCCGGTTCTCACCCGCCTGATCTTCAACGACGTGTGGCAGGTCGCGATGATCAGCCTCGTGCCGCTCATCTGTCTGCTGAGCGTGCTGCTCGGCATCATCGTCAGCTCACGCGTCAGCGACGCGCGCACGGCCCAGCAGATCGGCGGATTCATCGTGATCCCGGTCATCGGCGTGGCGATCGCGGGCTTCTTCTCCGGGCAGGCGAGCTTCACGATGGAGCAGATCCTGATCGGTGATCTCGTGGTCGCCGGGCTCATCGGCCTGGCGCTGGTCATCGGCAACTGGATCTTCGACCGCGAGGCGATCCTCACCCGGCTGACCTGACCGCGGCGGTCGGACGCAGTGGCGGTCGGTGGCGGAAGATCGGGCTAATTCCGGATTCATGCAACATAACCGCTGAGCCGACGCCTGAGGCTTCGAGTAGATCGGCCGGCTAGGGGTTGTGGTGCTCGCGGCGGTGGAGGCGGCGGATGAGGGCGTGCATGATGGGCACGGCGACCTGCGGGTGCTCGTCGATCATGGCGGTGAACTCCCAGCGGGTGAAGCCGAGGCAGACCGTGTCCTCGTTGGCGATCACGCTCGCGGTTCGGGCGTGCTCCTCGAGGAGCGCGAGCTCTCCGAAGAAGTCGCCGGCGGCCAGCTCGCCGATCCGTTCGCCGTGCTGCTCCACCCGGGCCGACCCGCTCAGGACGATGTAGAAGGCGATGCCCGACTCGCCCTCGCGAATGATGGGCTCGTCCGGACCGTACTGGCGGCGCTTGCCGATCTCTGCGAGCCGGCGGCGAACCTTGTCCGGCAGCCCCGCCAGCAGCGGAACCTGTGCGAGCTGTTGGTGGAGCTCCACGCGATGCCCTCCGTGCGCTACGTCTGGGACTGGGCGGCCATCGTAGCGCACGCTCAGGCGTTCTGGCGGGGTCCGGCGGCGTCGAGCACCTCCGGACGTCCGACCGCCGTCTCGCGACGGCGCAGCTGAATGGTCCGGACCTCGGCCGGTCCGAGCTGGAGCTCGAGCCGATCACCGTCGATGGCGAGCGTCTCGCCGGGTTCGCCGCGCAGGCTGGCCTCGCGGGCCTCGAGGAGCCCACCGCGGACGACGGCGCGCCGTCGGTCACCGTCGAGGTTGACCAGGCGCAGCTCGATCCACCCGCCGTCGCGTCGCCGGAGCGAGGTCAGGTTCACGCCGTCGCCCTCGATCGCCAGCGCGTCGTCGCCTGCCATCGACGGCGGCCAGGCGTCGGCGTCGTGCCCGTGGCCTGGCGTGGCCAGTAACGGGTGACGGTACCGTTCGGCGGCGGAGGCGACGCCGCCCGCCGCCCAGTCGCCGGAGTGGGGGAAGAGTGCGAAGCGCAAATGGCGCCGGCCGCGCATCTGCGCGTCCGGGATGGGGATCGCCGGACCGGCGGGATCCTGGCGATAGGGGTTGTCGTTCCGGCTGATGAGCCCGATCGAGCGCAGCACGGTGAGCGTCAGCTCGGCACCGTCTTCCACCAGCTCGTACTCGGCAAGGTGCTCGAGGAGCACCGCGATGCCGCCCGCGTCGACCCAGCCGTGGGCGGGGTAGGTCCCGAGCGGCTCCTCTCGATAGCCCCCCTCGCCGCTCAGGCCGCGCTCGACCACGGCGAACTGGCCTTCGGCGTGCGATCGCCCGGTCGCACGGGGGAGGGGGAGATGGAAGCGGACGCGGTGGTCGTCGGAGCGGTTCTCGAAGGCAAGCTCGACCCGGACGAACGGCTCGCCGGCGCGCAGCTCCAGACGGGTCAGGACCTCGACCGGAACGCGCTCGGCCGTGCGCGCCGATCCGTCCGAAGCAACCCCCCGGGGCCAATCGTACTCGCGCCGGACCAGCAGGCGGCTGACGACCGGCCCCGAGAGGAGCGTCTCGACGGCGACCGCCGAGGGAGCATCGACCAGCGTGTCGGAGCCGGGCGGCCCGTAGTTGTAGGAGTCCCCGAAGTCCCCACCATCGACGATCCGCCCGACCCCGCCCGCGATCGTTCCGTCGGCCGACTCGAGGTCGAACGTGCCGTCGTCGGCGACCGTGACCGTCAGGAGGCCGTTCGTCAGCCGGCGGCCGTCGGACTCGACCTGCACGGAGTCGGGTGGCATGCCACCGACGTCGCTCTCCACGGGCCTGGCGGCCGTCCATCCCAACGCGGGCACCGGAAGCGATGCCGCCAGCGTTCGACGCGAGCGCGCGACGATGCGTACCTGCCATGTCTCGTCGGGAGCGGCGTGCAGGGCGGCGGTCACCTCTGCACGCAGGCCATCGACGTCGAGCCAGATCGGATCGGGGTCGTTGTCTACCTCCATCGTGAGCGTGCGGCCGTCGACGCGGTAGCCGTTCCACGCGTGGTCGAA
>JAHWJN010000053.1 GCA_019348395.1 Chloroflexota bacterium | reverse complement strand
TGGAGTGGGGGGAGCTGGACGTGATGATCGTCGACATGCCCCCCGGCACCGGCGACGCGCAGCTCTCCCTCGTGCAGACGCTCCGCCTGGACGGCGTGGTGATGGTGACTACCCCGCAGGACGTCTCCACCGGCGACGTGCTGCGAGGCATCAAGATGTTCGAGAAGACCAACACGCGCGTCCTCGGCGTGGTGGAGAACATGAGCGGCTTCATCTGCGACGGGTGCGGCAAGGGGCACGACATCTTCGGGACCGGCGGCGCCGACGCGTTCGCCCGTGAGCTGGAGCTCGACGTGCTCGGCCGCATCCCGATCGAGCCGGGCGTCCGCGCCGGCGGCGACGCGGGCGTGCCGATCACCTCGACGCAGTATCCCGGTGGGGATGCGTCTCCGGCCGCGCAGGCCATGCGCGAGGTCGCCCGCACCATCGCCGGTCGGGTGAGCGTCCTGGCGGCACCGACGGCCGCCGCCGGTGTCGGCTCCGGCACTGCCGCCATGGCAGGGCCCGGTCCGGCCGCCTAGGCGCTCCGGCTGGCCGGCCGCGGCCAGCCACACTGGCCGAGCGACGGAGTTCTGGCGCGACCCGTCCGCGTCCGGTGTCGGGCGCCAGCTGGACTGGCATCACGGCCGAGGAACGGTCGTTCGGGGGTTGGGATGCCAGCAGGACTGGCACCAGGTGGACGGAGCCGCGGGGAAGCCGGGTTCCGGTGTCGAAGGGCCAGCGGCATTGGCACGACGATCAGAAACCGCCGTTCGGTGGGCGGGGCGCCAGCGGCACTGGCACCACGACCGCCGAGCCGGCGCGCGTCCGGGTTCTGGTTGGAGAGGCCAGCGGGACTGGCACCACGACCGCCGAGCCGCCGCGAGTCCGGGTTCTGATGTCAAGGGGCCAGCGGGACTGGCACCACGACCGAGGAGCGGCCCTTCGGACGTCGGGATGCCAGCCAGGCTGGCGGTCACGGGCCAGACGGGCGAAGGACTCGCCGGCCGCCGACGAACGGCCACCTGGACTGGCACGCCAGCCTGAGGCGGCATCCCAAAGTCCGGGGCACCGGGACCCGCTGGGTGGGGTTGTCCGCCGGCATCAGCGCCGACGACAATCCGCGCATGCGAATCGCGGTCATCGGCGACATCCATGCCAACCTGCCCGCCCTGCGTGCCGTGCTCGAGGACGTCGAGAAGATCGGTGCGGACGCCCTGTACTGCGTCGGTGACGTGGTCGGTCGCGGGCCGCATCCGAACGAGGTGGTCGACGAGCTCCGGCGCCTCGAGATCCCGACCGTCCAGGGCAACTGGGACGAGGCGATCGGCATGGATCGCGAACAGACCGGCTCGACGTGGTCCTCGTCCGACGGTGAGGCGGCCGGTGATGCGTCGCTGCGCTGGAGTGCCGAGACACTGACCGAGGAGAACCGGTCCTGGCTTCGTCAGCTGCCGGCCACGCTGCGGATGACGATGGGCGGTCGATCGGTCCTGCTCTTCCATGGTTCGCCACTGCGGGCGAACGAATACCTTTGGGCCGACCGTCCGTCGCGCGTGTTCGCCCGCCTCGCCAGTGACGAGGCGGACGACCTGCTCTGCTTCGGCCACACCCACGAGGCGTGGCACCGGGTGGTCGGCCAGGCGCACTTCGTGGCCTGTGGCTCGGTCGGATGCGGCACCGAGGGCGATGCCCGTGCGCGTTACGCGGTGGTGTACATCGGCGAGCCGGACATCGCCGTCGGCTTCCGGGCGGTGGACTACGACCACGTCGGCGTGGTCCGCGACATGTCGGCCCATGGCCTGTCGGTCGACCTCCTGCGCGAACCGCCGGCGCAGCACCCGTTCGTGTCCGCAGCGGCGGATCAGTAGGAGGCCAGTCCCTCCAGCATCAGGTCCCAGAACCGATTCACGACCAGATCCGTGCCGACGTCCGCGTTCGGCGCGCGCCCTGTCGTGCCGTAGACGTCGATCACCGTCCGTCCGGCGCTGAGCTCCGAGGTGGTGTCGACCGCCACGTTGAGGTGCCGCGTGGCCACCACGTCCGGCTCGATGATGGCGGCGACGGCCACCGGATCGTGAACGGCCGGGTACGGGAACCCGAAAACCTGCCGGTAGGTGTCCGCGAAGTAGCGCATCAGCGCGATCGAGACTTGCGCGACGGGGGTCCCGAGCGCCTCGATACGCCGCATCACGTCGTCGGTGGCGAGCGCCCGATGCGTGACCTCGAGCGGAACCAGGGTGATCGGCACGCCGGAGCCGAAGACGACCTCCGCCGCCTCGGGGTCGACGTGGATGTTGAACTCGGCCGACGGTGTCCAGTTGCCGAGGCCGATGGCGCCTCCCATGATCGAGACGCGGTCGATGTGATCAGCGATCTCCGGCGCCGCCTGCAGTGCCGCCGCGAGGTTCGTCAGCGGCCCGACGGCAACGATCGTCAGCGGCCGGGGGTCGTTCGCCAGCGCGCGCTCGATGATGAGCTCCACGCCGTCACGTGCGTCCTGCGCCACGCGCGGCTCGTCCCAGTCGACGCCGTCGAGCCCGGACGCACCGTGGATCTGCCCGGCGACGACAGGCTCGCGGCGGAGCGGACGATCTCGCCCGGCAGCGATCGGCACGTCGGTGATGCCCGCCACCGAGCAGATGCGACGCGCGTTCAGCGTCACGTGCTCGAGCGTCTGGTTCCCGGCGACCGTGGTGATCGCCTCCAGCTCGAGCGGCGGAGCGGCGGCCGCCAGGAGGATCGCCATGGCGTCGTCGTGTCCGGGATCGCAGTCCAGCACGACGCGTCGACGCGGTGCGCTCACTCCTTGACGTACGGCTTTCCGTCTGCGGCGGGGGCGCGGGCCCGGCCGACCAGACCTGCCACCACGATGATCGTGACCAGGTACGGGACCATGAGCAGGAACTCCGACGGGATGGCGATGCTGAGGATGCTGAGGCGCGACTGAATGGCATCGGCGAACCCGAAGACGAGGCCCGCCAGGAACCCGCCGATGGGGTTCCAGCCGCCGAAGATCATGGCCGCCAGGCCGATGTAGCCGCGACCGGCGGTCATCTCGCGCTCGAATCCGCCGGTGGAGCCGATGGTGAAGTACGCGCCACCCAGGCCGGCGACCATGCCGCCCAGGATGACGTTGCGGTACCGCACGAAGTAGACGTCGATGCCGACGGTGTCCGCTGCCTTCGGATGCTCCCCCACGGCGCGAACGCGCAGGCCCCAGCGCGTGTAGAAGAGCCCGAGGTGGATGACGATGATCAATGCGAAGAGCGTGTAGACGAAGATGTTGTGCTGGAAGAGGATGGGACCCAGGACCGGGATGTCGGAGAGCAGCGGGATGTGGATCTGTCCGAGACGCGGTGGGACGTTGAGCTCCTGCTGGTAGGGCTGGAGGATGCGGACGGACAGGAACGCTGTCAGGCCGGTCACCAGGATGTTGATGAAGAAGCCGGCGATGATCTGGTCGACGCGGTAACGGATGGCCAGGACGGCGAGCAGCGCGGCGAGGATGCCGCCCATGAGGATCGCCGCGCCGACACCCAGCCACGGGTTGTCGGTGGCGCTGGCGACGACCGCGGAGACGAAGGCGCCGGACAGCAGCATGCCCTCGATCGCGATGTTCACCACGCCGGCACGCTCGCAGAGGATCCCCGACAGCGCTCCGAAGGCGATGGGCACGGCGCGTTGCACCGTGGTCTGAAGCAGGCCGGTCAGGTTCATCGACTGGGCCGATGCGACCCAGGTCAGGAACGCGAACACGAACGCAAAGGCCACCAGGCCCAGGATCAGTGCCCAGCGCGCGCCGAACCCGCGTGTGAGCTGGATGGCGCCGGCGAACGCGACGACGGTCGCGAGCAGATAGGCCGTCCCCGCCGATGGGACGACCAGGTCGGGCACGGTCACGGGTGCGTTTCCCGGGGTGAGCGTGAAGGTCGAGTCCACGCCCCCGCCCACGCTCACGCCGAAACCGATCACCATGACGACCGCCAGCCCAAGGTAGATGAGGCCGAGCACCCGCTGGCGGGTCCGCAGGCGGCGATCCGCGCGCGTCATGCTGGCGGTGGCGGCGGTCACGAGCCCCAGCCCTTGGCGAACACCTCGGAGCCCGTGACCCGCTCCGCGCGGATGCGGTAGATCGCGCGGACGAGCGCCGGCGCGGCGACGAAGAGGATCACCAGCGCCTGGATCACGACCACGAGGTCGAGCGGCGTGCCGGTGGCCGACTGCATCGGCGTGGCGCCCGCCCGCAGGGCGCCGAACAGGAACGCGGCAGCCACGACGCCGAGGGGCCGGGTATTGCCGACGAGCGCGACGACGATGCCGTCGAAGCCGAAGCCCGGGGAGAAGCCCGGCGAGAGGGTGCCGGAGCCGGAAAGGATGACCGCGGTGCCGGCCAGGCCGGCGAGCCCTCCGGCGATGACCATGGACATGACGGTCGACCACGCGATACTCATCCCCGCGTAGCGTGCGGCTCGCGGGTTGAACCCGACGGCGCGGAACTCGAAGCCCTTCGTCGAGCGGAAGAGGAGCCACCACACCGCCACGGCGGCCAGCAGGGCGATGACGATCCCCCAGTGGGCGCGCAGGCCCTCGAAGATCGGCACCAGCGCAGCGCTGGGCTCGATGATCTTGCTGATCGGGTCGGACCGGCCCTCCCGCTGGACGAGCGGCGTCTTGAGCGCCCAGTTGATGAGGTTGTACGCCACGAAGTTGAGCATGATCGTGACGATCACCTCGTGGGCCCCGGTGCGTGCCTTCAGCAGGCCGGGGATGAACCCCCACAGCGCCCCGCCCGCGAATCCCGCCGCGAGTGCCAGGGGCAGATGGATGAAGAACGGCAGCCCCGTCAGGCTGAAGCCGACGATGACGGCGAGCAGTCCGCCGAGGTAGAGCTGGCCCTCCGCGCCGATGTTGAACAGGCCGACACGGAAGGCGAGCGCCACCGACAGCCCGGTGAAGACCAGCGGCGTGGCCGAGATGATCGTCTCGGAAAGCGGGATGAAGGCCCGTCGGAAGGCGTCCCCGTCGAGGGTGACGATCGCGCCGATGAGAGCTCCCGGGTCGCCGATCGAGCCACGCAGGAGGGCCCCGTAGGTGGCCGTGACCGACGACCATGATGCGGCCAGCGCGGCGACGGGATCGCTCGCCCACAGGCCCATGAGCTCGAAGTCGGTGAGGATGATGATGAAGGCGCCGACGACGAGCGCCGTGAACAGCGCCAGCAGCGGGAGCACCAGCCCGCGAAGCGCGCCGAGGATGCCGGACCGCTGACGCGGAGGCTCGCCGACGGGCTGCTCCTCGGGAAGCGGGCGCTCGTCCTCGGGTTCCGGCGCGTCCTTACGCTCGACCTCGTCACCCATCAGTCACGGTCCGTGCGGGTGCCAGCTCGGCTTCCTCCACGTCGACATCCTCCGGGTGAGCACCGCCCATGAGCAGGCCGAGGCGCTCGGAGGTGGCCTCGGACGGATCGAGGGTGTCGACGATCCGACCCTGGAACATCACCGCGATCCGGTCGCCGAGGGCGAGCACCTCTTCGATCTCGGTCGCGACGATGAGCACCGCCGTGCCCTCGTCCCGCTTCTCGACGATGCGGCCGTGGATGTACTCGATCGAGCCGACGTCGAGGCCGCGGGTCGGCTGGGCGGCGATGATGAGCCGGAGCGGGCGCGAGAACTCCCGGGCCGCGATGACCTTCTGCTGGTTGCCGCCGGACAGGTTGGAGACCGGGTTGAAGATCGACGGCGTCCGCACGTCGAACTGCTCGACGAGGTCGTTCGCCGACGCCACGATGGCGTCGCCGTCGAGCTGCATGCCCTTCGAGTAGGGTGGATGCCAGTAGCTCGTGAGGATGAGATTGTCGGCAACGGTGAAGTCTCCGACGAGACCCTCCTCCATCCGGTCTTCCGGCACATGGGCGACGCCCGCGGCGTAGATCGCGCGCGGATCGGTGCCGTACGCATGCCCATCGATCAGGATCTCGCCGCGTTCGATGTCCCGCAGACCGGCGATCGCCTCCACGAGCTCGCTCTGGCCGTTGCCCTGGACCCCGGCGATCGCCAGGATCTCGCCGGCGCGCACGGTCAGGCTCAGGCCGTTGACGCTGGTGTGGCCGCGTTCGTCGCGGACCACGAGGTCGCGAACCTCGAGCACCGGGTCGCCCGGCGTGGCCGGATCCTTGTCCACGACGAGGTCCACCTGCCTGCCGACCATCATCGCCGCGAGGTCCTCCCGGGTCGTCGCGTCGGGAGTCGTGGTGCCGGCGACCTGGCCGTGGTGGAGCACCGTGATCCGGTCCGCGATCTCGAGCACCTCGTTGAGCTTGTGCGTGATGAAGACGATCGAGGTGCCGCCCTCCACCAGCGAGCGCATGATCCCGAACAGCTCCTCGGTCTCCTGGGGCGTGAGCACGGCTGATGGCTCGTCGAGCACGAGCACGTTCGACTGCCGGTACAGCGTCTTCACGATCTCGACGCGCTGGCGGACGCCGACGGGGAGGTCCTCCACGACCGCATCGGGATCGATGCGCAGGCCGTGCCGCTCGCTGATCTCCACGATGCGCCTGCGCGCCGCGTCGCGGTCGAGTGCGCCGAGCGGGCCGCTCGTCTCCTCCACACCGAGCATGACGTTCTCGGTGACGGTGAAGACCGGCACCAGCATGAAGTGCTGATGGACCATGCCGATGCCGGCGTCGATCGCATCGCCGGGCCCGTCGAAGCTCACCGGTGCATCGTCGATGAGGATCTCACCCTCGTCGGGCTGGTAGAGCCCGTAGAGGATGTTCATGAGGGTCGTCTTGCCGGCCCCGTTTTCGCCGAGCAGCCCGTGAATCTCGCCGGGCTGGACCACGAGGTCGACGTCGCGATTGGCGACGACACCGGGGAAGCGCTTGGTGATCCCTCGCAGCTCGAGCTTCACGGTGACGGGAGCTCCGACAGTACGAACGGGCGGCGTCGCAGCGGACGCCGCCCGTTCAGGATAGCCACACTCGTGGGCGGGACGAGGCTAGTTGCCGTAGTACTCGGTGTGGTCGACGTCGCCGGAGATCAGCGCCTCGCGCAGCGCGTCGATCTCGTCCTTCGTCTCCTGCGAGACCTCGTCGTCGTATTCATGGAACGGCGCGATGCCGACACCCTCGTTCTCGAGCGTGCTGACGAAGACCGGCTGAGGCTCCTCATCGTTGACGGCCCGCTCGAGGGCCTGGAAGACGGAGTTGTCGATCCGCTTGAGGATGCTCGTCAGGATGAGGGGCTCGTACTGCGGGGTCGACTCGGTCCAGTCCACGTCGACGCCGAGCCCGACCGCCTCGGCCTGCTGCTCCTCGATGGCGGCGAAGGTGCCCTGGCCGATCGGTCCGCCGACCGGCAGGATCACGTCGGCGCTCTCCTGGAGCATGCCGAGGGTGACGTTCTTCGCGTCATCGGTGCTCTCGAAGTTACCGGTGAAGGTTCCGGAGTCGGGATCGTTCGGATCCCGGCCGCCGAGGACCCGGACATCGTCGTCCTTCTGCTCGTTCCAGTAGTTGACACCGGCGATGAAGCCGTCCATGAAGTCGGTGACGGGCGGTCCGATGTTGATGCCACCGAAGGTGCCCACCACACCGGTCTGCGACCAGGACGCCGAAGCGTACCCGGCGAGCATCGCGGCGGGAGCGGTGTCGTAGACGAGTCCCTCGACGTTCGGAATGGCCGGGTCATAGGCGAAGTCGACGATGGCGAAGCGGGTGTCGGGGTTCGCCTCCGCGGCTGCCTTGGTGGCGTCGCCGAGCAGGAAGCCGACCGTCACGATCATGTCGCAGCCATCGGCGATGTGCTGGTCGATGTTCCGAGCGTAGTCCTCGGTGCTGCGCGACTCGAGGAAGGAGACCTCGACGCCGAGCTCCGATTCGGCGCGCTCCATGCCGGCCCACGCGTTCTCGTTGAAGCTGTTGTCGTCGATGCCGCCGACGTCGCTGACCATGCAGGCCTTGTAGTCGGCGCCGGCCGCGGCGCTCTCGCCGGCGCTCTCCTCGGGCGCCTCCGATGCGGCGCCGCTCTCCTCCGGCGCCTCCGATGGCGCAGCGGCGCTGGCCGACGGACTGTCGCCACCACCGTTGCAGGCCGCCAGGACCAACATGAGGACGGCCAGGAAGGCCACCGGCATGCCGAAATGCTTCCGCATGAATTCTCCTTCACACCGTTCGTGGTGCGTTCAGCCGCGCACCGCGCGGCGCCTCCGATTGCGCGCGGGCCAACGGCACCTGGCGCAGATTTCGCCGCATCATACTGCCTGCATCTCGCG
>JAHWJN010000052.1 GCA_019348395.1 Chloroflexota bacterium | reverse complement strand
GAAGGCCCACTTCAGCATCAGGCCCAGGAAGAAGATCGGGATGCTGATGCCGATCAGGGACATGATCGTCCCGGCCGAGTCGATCCAGGTGCCGCGCCGCTTCGCGGTCAGCATGCCGAGCGGGATGCCGACCACGATCGCGAACAGCATCGCGGACAGCGTCAGCTCGATGGTGGCCGGGAACCGCTGCAGGAAATCGTCGACGACGTCGCGGTTGGTGATGAAGCTCCGACCGAGGTCGCCCTGCAGCAGGCCGCCCATGTACTGCAGGTACTGCTCGTGCAGCGGTCTGTCGAGGCCGAGCGACTCGCGCACGAGTGCGATGTTCTCGGGAGTCGCTCGTTCGCCCAGCAGCGTGGTGGCAGGGTCCCCGGGAAGCAGTCGCGTGAAGATGAAGATCAACAGCGTCAGCCCCAGCAGGATGGGGATGAGGAGCAGCAGCCGCCGGATGATGAACTTCGCCATCGGTGCCCCAGGTGTGTCGGAAGCGGAAGAGGGAGAGCCCCGACCGAGGGTCGGGGCTCTCCCAGTCTAGTGGGTGGCTCGAGGCGGCTTATTGGCCGTCGGCGAGCCAGACGTCAACGAAGCTCTCGGAACCGGTCGGGTTCGCCACGTAGCCCTGCACGTCATCCGTCAGCGCGATCGCGGTGTCCCCGTGGACCATGGTCACAAAGCAGACGTTGTCATGGACAAGTGCAGCGACCTCACCCCAGGCACTGGCGCGATCGGCCTCGTCGAGGGTGCCCTCGGCGGTGTCGATCGCCTCCTCCAGCCCATCGGGATCGCAGTTGAACTGCGCCGCGGGCTCGCCGTCCTGGTAGCCGAAGTGGACGCCGTACCAGTTGGACGGATCGTCGTAGTCACCAGTCCAGCCGAGGAAGTGCAGGTCGTACTCACCGTTCTGGGCTGCCGGGATGTACTCGGTCCCCCAGACGGCGCTACCCGGATCGACGACGAACCCGGCATCCTCGAGCATCGTGGTCACCGCCTCATGCAGACCACGGGGGTCAGGCATGTAGGGACGGGTGACCTCGGTCGGATACCAGAAGTTCACAGTCGCCGGATCGTCCTCGGTGAAACCGGCATCCTCGAGCATCTGGCGTGCGCCATCCGCGTCGAACTCGACCGGTGTGACAGCGCCGCAGACGCCGTCGAACCAGCCACTGCTGGGGGGCAGGAAGCAATCGGCCACGGAGCCACCACCGCCGTAGAACGGGTCGATGAGCGCCGCGCGGTCGATTGCCATGGCCACCGCCTGGCGAACGGCCTGATCGGCCAGCGGGCCGTTCTCGGTCGCCGTCGGGTTCACGCCAAGGTACAGGGTGTTGAACGACTCGCGGTTGACGAGCTGCAGCCCGTCGGCGTCTTCGACCGCGCCCCGGTCGCCCGGTGCGATGAGGTCGAAGCCCTGGATGCTGCCGCCCTGCAGCGCCTGCAGGCGCGCCGCCGGATCCGCGATCGGCCGGATGATCAGCCGATCGAGGTACGCCGTGTGCTCGCCGTGGTAGTCCTCGTTCCGGACGAGGACGGCCGAGTCATCGGGGATGTACTCCTCGAGGATGAACGGGCCGGTGCCGCCCTGGACCAACTCGGTCCCGAGCGTGCTCGCGGTCGGATCGTCCGCGTTCGTCGCGTCGAGCACGGCCGGGCTGACGATGCTGAACGGCGTCAGCGCGATGCCGTACAGGAAGGTCGGGCTCGCCTCGCTCAGGGTGATCGTCACCTCGTGCTCGCCGGTGGCCTCGACGCTCTCGATGAGGTTACCCTCGCCGAAGCCGTTCATGACGGCACCGTAGTAGTAGGCGTTGGCCTGGAACTCCTCCGCGAAGTTGTCCCAGCGCTCGAAGTTCCGCACCACGGCCTCGGCATTGAAGTCGGTGCCGTCGTGGAACGTGACGCCTTCCTTCAGTGTGAAGACGTACTCGGTGGCCTCGGGGTCGTCCGTCCACTCCGTGGCCAGGACGCCCTCGAGCTCGTCGACGGTCCCGGGCGCGAGGTCGACGAGGGGCTCGTAGACCTGCTGCAGAATTCGGAACGACTCACCGTCGCTCGTCTGCGAGGGGTCGAGGCTCGCCGCCAGGGCCGCGCCGGCGAAGACCAGCGTCCCGCCCTGCTGCGGCTCGCCGCCGGTTGCGTCGTCGTCCGTCTCGTCAGGCGAGCCGACCGGCGTCGAAACGCCGCCGTCGGTTTCCGCCGGGTCGGGCGCGTCCGGCGAATCGGCCGGTGCCTGCTGTCCGCAGGCAACCAGTACGAGGGCCAGTACCGCGAAGATGGAGACCAGTCTCCAGGTGCGCATCCAGTGTCCTCCAGTGGTTCGTTCGGTTCTCGATGGGTCTCGGATCACCGCTCCAGTGCCTTCCTCGGCGCAATGCCGGTGATCCGGCGGCGGATCCTGCTCAAATGGCGCGTAAGTGTCGCACACTCCGTCGATTTCATGAAGGCGCCCCCGCTTCGAGCGCCGGAGACGGCTCCTCGTTCGACGGGCGAAGCTCGTGCGCAGTCGTCGGCGATGCCTCCCCGAGGACCACGGCATCACCGGGGACGAGCCGCACGGTCAGCGGCTGCCACGCGTCGCGGGGCGACGTGGCCTGCCCGGGACCTGCGGTCGGGGCCTGCGCCTGTCCGACCGATTCCGGCTCGACGCGCTCCCCCAGCACCGGCAGGCGCTCGGGCTCCTGGGCCCAGACGCCGCGCGCCGCATACGTCACCGGCGCGTCCGGTTCCGCGCCCTCCTCCGCCACGACGGCGTAGGGGGCTGCCAGCGTGGTCTGCGAGAAGCCGTCGGCCAGGCGGAGCGGTCGCTCCGGCGCCTGCGTGGACGGAAGGGCCCCGGCGTCGTACCGCGCGTCGGACGGGCGAACCGGCACGATTTCGACGTTGAGGGCCACGAGGATGGCCAGGGTGGCGCCGGCCATGGCGGATCCGAAGCGCAAGCGGGCCACGAGCATCGTCGACCACGCACGCAGCCGGGACGGTCGGGCCTCGGGGGTTTCCATGCGGGCCAGGACGCCCTCCCACGCGCGAGGGCTGGGTGCCACACCCTCGACCCGCGCCGCGAGCGCGGTCCGCAGCTGGCGAACCAGGGCGCGGTCGAAGCCGAGCTCGTCACGGCAGCTGCGACAGTCGGCAAGGTGCTCGAGGTGAGGGGCCGACCCCGGGCCGAGCTCGCCGAAGCGCGCCTGCCACAGGAGCTCGCGACAGATGCGGCGGCAGCTCATCGGCCCACGCCCCGGTGCGCCGGCTTTACGGACGTGACCGGCACGCGGCGCTCGACTGGGAGGCGGGCGCGCAGGGCCTTCAGCGCGTAGTGCAGGCGCGACTTCATGGTGCCCACGTTGCACTCGGCGATCTCGGCCGACTCCGCCAGTGAGTAGCCGTGCAGGTAGTAGAGGATGATCGCGGTCTGCTGCTTCGGAGGAAGAGCGTCGATGCCGCGCTGGAGGACCTCGAGCACCTCGCGTGACTCCACCACCTGGTCCGGTCGCGCGGCAAGGTCCACGACGAGGTTCGTGATGAGATTCGTGATCGGCTCCACGGTGGCGCCGCGCCTCGTGACCCGGCTGTAGCACATGTTGATCGCGACTCGCTGCAGCCACGGAAGCGGCGACCGGCCGGGGTCGAGGCGCTCCCGTACGCGGTAGGCCTTCACGAAGCAGTCCTGCAGGACCTCCTCCGCCACGAACTGATCACGCGTGATCGCCAGGGCAGTGGCGAAGATCGGGCGCTTGTAGGTGTTGAAGAATTCCTCGAAGGCGTCCAGGTCATCGCCCTGCATGCGCTCGACGAGGTCGTCAGGCTGTTGTGCTTCCACGGGCACCTGTGCCGTCCGGTCACGGAGAGGGTTTGTCATAGTACCCCCGCACGTCCAGATTGGTTCAGCGCCGTGAGCCCGGCGGCGTCACGCACTCAGGCCATGGATGCCTCGGTCTCGTCCCGGAAGGTGTGCCGCAGGTCGGGGCGTCGGGCGGCCGCCGCCTCGTCGAGGCGCCCGACCGGTGTCGTCGTCGGAGCCCGTCTGATGGCGTCGGGATCGGTCTTCGCCTGCTCGGCGATTCCGTGCATCACGTCCACGAAGCGATCGAGCGTCTCGAGGCTCTCGGTCTCGGTGGGCTCCACCATGAGCGCCTCCTCGACGATGAGCGGGAAGTAGATCGTGGGGGGATGAATGCCGTGATCCAGAATCGCCTTGGCAATGTCGAGCGTCGTCACCCCGTGCTCGCGCTTCTGGCGCCGTCCGCTGAACACGACCTCGTGCTTGCTGAGCCGGTCGTACGGCAGGTCGTAGGCATCGTGCAACCGGACGCGCAGGTAGTTGGCGGCCAGGACGGCGTCCTCGCTGATGGTGCGTAGTCCCTGTGACCCGTTCGAGCGGATGTAGGTATAGGCACGCACGAACATGCCGAAGTTGCCGTAGCAGCTGCGCACCTTGCCGATCGATTTCGGACGGTCGTCGTCGAGCTCGAAGCGCGCGCCCGGCGTGGAGCGCAGGGCCCAGGCGTTGGCCAGGACTTCCGCCGGGTCGCCCTCGGCCAGCACCGGCATCGGCGCGGGCAGGTAGGGCTCGAGGCGCGCGCTGACCCCGATCGGTCCGGCGCCCGGCCCGCCGCCGCCGTGCGGCGTGCTGAACGTCTTGTGGAGGTTGAAGTGCATCACGTCGAAGCCGGCCTCGCCCGGCCGGAAGCGGCCGAGGATGGCGTTCAGGTTCGCGCCGTCCATGTAGGCGATGGCGCCCGCCTCCTGCACTGCAGCAACGACCTGGTCGATCTGGTCCTCGAAGATGCCGAGCGTGGAGGGGTTGGTGATCATCAGCGCGGCGACGTCGGGGCCGAGTGCCCCACGCAGCGCCCCCAGGTCGATCCCGCCGCGCTCGTTCGAGCGGATCGTGACCGTCTCGTAGCCGACCATGGTGGCCGTCGCCGGGTTCGTGCCGTGGGCACTGTCGGGAACGAGCACCTTGGTGCGCTGCTCACCCTCGCCGCGGTCGCGGTGGTAGGCACGTGTCATGAGCATGCCGGTGAGCTCGCCGTGAGCGCCGGCGGCGGGCTGGAGACTGACCGCGTCGAAGCCGCTGATGTCCTTGAGCAGCTCGGCCAGCAGCCACATGAGCTCCAAACTTCCCTGGCTGAGCTGGGCCGGATCGAGCGGATGGGACTCCGCGAGCCCGGGGAGCCGTGCGGCCCACTCGTTGACCTTCGGGTTGTACTTCATCGTGCACGACCCGAGCGGGTAGAACCCGATGTCGATGGCGTGGTTCAGGTGGGCCAGCCGGTTGAAGTGGCGGAGCATCTCGAGTTCGCTCACCTCCGGCAGTCGCGGGGCGCCTCGGCGCCGGGCCGATGCCGGCAGCTCCGGCTGGCCCGCTGCGGCGGCCCGTGCCGCCTCCGACGGCTTCGGGAAGCGCACGGCGCGTCGCTCCCGTCGCGACGCGTCGAAGATCAAGGGCTCCACGATGGTGAGCCCCGAGCCACCGGTGGCGCCGGAGAAGGCGGATCCCCGCCCGGACGGATCGGAGCGGCCAGGGGGCTCGGCCACGCTCATCGACTCTCCCCCAGCGCCTGGACCAGTCGTGCGATCTCGTCATCGGTGGTCAGCTCGGTGGCGGCCAGCAGCAGCGTGTCGCGCAGCTCCGGCTCGCGCTGCTCGGGCAGATAGCCGGCCACGATCCCCTGCTCGGCCAGGGCCGCATGGCGCCGCGCGGCGTCCGGGACGCGCATGGTGACCTCGGCGAAGTATGAGCCGCCGAACCGGCGCTCCGCGAGTCCGGCATCCTCGAGGGCGGCCGCCAGATGACGCGTCTGTGCGACGGACAGCTCGGCGACCTCGCGCAGCCCCTCGGGGCCGACGGCCGCCAGGTACACCGTCGCGGCCAGCGCCATCAGGGCCTGGTTGGTGCAGATGTTGCTCGCCGCCTTCTCGCGGCGAATGTGCTGCTCGCGAGCCTGGAGGGTCAGCACGTAGCCCTTGCGGCCCTCGGCATCTCGCGTCGCGCCGACCAGGCGTCCGGGCATCTGACGAACCGAGCCCATGCGCGCCGCCATCAGTCCGACATACGGGCCGCCGAAGCTGGGAGGGATGCCGAGCGGCTGCCCCTCGGCCGCGACGAGGTCGGCCCCGTAGGCGCCGGGCGGCTCGAGCAGTGCGAGCGAGATCGGTTCGACCACGGCGACCAGCTGGGCGCCGATGCGGTGCGCCGCATCGGCGAGCTCAGCCATCGGCTCGAGCTGGCCGTAGAAGTTCGGCTGCGCGGCGACCACGCAGGCGAGGTCATCGCCGAGGTTGGCGATCGACCCCGGGTCGGTGGTGCCATTGCCGCCCTCGGCCAGGCCCACGGGCACGGTGACGACCTCGATGCCCGGACCGGAGCAGTACGTCTCGAGCACGCGCCGGTAGTCGGGGTTCACGCCGGCCGACACCGCCACCCGGCCCCGCCGGGTGAGCCGGCAGGCCATGAGGGCGGCCTCGGCCGTAGCCGTCGCGCCGTCGTAATGCGAGGCGGTCGCCACCTCCATGCCGGTGAGCTCGCAGATGAGCGACTGAAACTCGTAGATGCTCTGCAGCGTTCCCTGGCTGACCTCCGGCTGGTACGGCGTGTAGGCCGTGGCGAACTCGGGACGCCCGATGATCTCGCCCACCACCGCCGGCACCAGGTGCCGGTACACGCCGGCACCGAGGAAGGTGATCTCCGGGATCCGGTTGCGACCCGCCAGTCGCGCCAGCTCGGCGCGAGCCTCCTGTTCGGTCAGCGGCGGCGGAACCTGCCAGTCGGAGGCGCGGACGGCGGCCGGGACATCGGCGAACAGATCCTCGACCGACGAGATGCCGATGGCCTCGAGCATCCGTGCCCGATCGGCCTCGGTGTGTGGGGAGTAGCTCATGGGGGGCGCCTAGGCGGTTTCGGCAGCGTAGGCGTCGGCATCCATGAGCGCGTCCATCTCGGCCGCGTCGGAGAGACGCACCTTCGCGATCCACCCCTCGGCGAAGGCGTCCGAATTCAGCAGCTCGGGAGTGTCGCGTAAGGCCTCGTTGACCTCCAGCACCTCACCGGAGATCGGCGCGTACAGATCACTCACGGCCTTCACGCTTTCGACCACCCCGAAGGTACCGAACTGGCTGAGCGTGCTCCCCACCTCGGGCAGCTCGATGAACACGATGTCGCCGAGCTCGTCGGCGGCGAAGCTCGTGATCCCGATCGTGGCGGTGTCGTCGTCCTCGACGCGGACCCACTCGTGCTCCTTGGAGTAGCGCAGGTCGTCCGGGTAGGCCATCGGCTTGGGTGTCCTCCTTCGGGCGGGGTGCCGCCTAGTCGCGCGGCCGCCGGTAGAACGGCAACTTTACCTGCTCGGCCCGATACGGGCGATCGCGCACCACGACCTCGAAGGCGTTGCCGACGCCCGCGTGGTCGGCGGCGACCTTGGCCATGCCGATCTTCGAACCCAGCGTCGGCGACAGCGTGCCGCTGGTGACCTCGCCAACGGCCTCGCCGTCGACGCGCACCTCGTAGCCTGCGCGCGGAATGGCGTTGTCGACCATCTGGAGGCCGATGAGCTTCCGCTCAGGCCCCCGCTGCTGGACCGCCTGCAGCGCCGAGCGACCGACGAAGTCGCCCGTGTCGAGTTTGACCACCCGTCCCAGGTTGACCTCGAACGGGTTCGTGTGCCGGTCCAGCTCGTTGCCGTACAGGGGCATGCCGGCCTCGAGCCGCAATGTGTCCCGAGCGCCCAGTCCGCACGGTCGGGCCCCGTGGGCCTCGCCCGCGGCGAGCACCGCGTCCCACAGCCCCCGGGCCTCGTCCGCGCTGCAGAACAGCTCGAAGCCGTCCTCGCCGGTATATCCCGTCCGCGCGACCAGACAGCGGGTGCCAGCCACCGTCGCCTCCGCGGCACGGTAGTTCCCGAGCTCGGTCAGGTCCAGATCCGTCAGGCTCGCGAGGAGCTCGGCGGCACGTGGACCCTGGGGGGCGACGAGGGCAGTGCGGTCGCTGATGTCATCGAGGTCGGGGCCGAAGTCACCGCGCTCTTGGAGGCGGTGCAGCTGTGCGACGACGGCCTCGCGGTTGGAGGCGTTGCAGACGATCCAGAACCGGTCGACGTCCAGGCGGTAGACGATGAGGTCGTCGATGATGCCGCCGTCCGCGTCGCACAGCATCGAGTACTGGGCCTGCCCGACCTCGAGCGCACCGGGATCGCTCACCACCGCGTGGCGGAGGAACGCGACCGCCTCTTCGCCGCGCACCTCGATCTCGCCCATGTGCGACAGGTCGAAGACACCAAC
>JAHWJN010000051.1 GCA_019348395.1 Chloroflexota bacterium | reverse complement strand
AGGAGACCACCGCATGACGATCATCGTCGCGCACCGCGGCGCATCCCGACAGGCGCCCGAGAACACGATGGAGGCGTTTCGACTCGGCGTCGAGGCAGGGGCCGATGCGATCGAGCTCGACGTCCACCTCACCGCGAACAACCAGCTGGTCGTGATCCACGACGACAACCTCGACCGCACCACCGACCGCACCGGGGCCGTCGCCGAGCTCACCATGGATGAGATCCGCCAGGCCGATGCGGGCGCGCGCTTCGCCAGGCCCGACGACGCCGGCTTCCCGTTCCGTGGACGGGGCCTGCGAGTCCCCACCCTGCCGGAGGTGCTCGACTGGCTGCCGGCGGACATCGGCCTGGTGATCGAGATCAAGGCCCGCGCCGCGGCCGACGCCGTCGTCGCGGCGGTGGCCGACCACGCGGTTCGTCGCGACGCTCGCCTGGCGGTGATCAGCTTCGATGAGGCGGCGATCGAGCGCGTGCGGGAGCTCGACCGGGAGATCAAGACGGGCTATCTGCTGGTGCCCACGCAGCCGATCGAGCCGGCACTGGTGTGGGCCACCGAGCACGGCCACGCCGGGGTCCATCCGTACGAGGCGGACCTCGGCATGGATCCGCTCCCGATCCTCGCGCAGGCACACGCCTACGGGCGCGAGATCGGCTGCTACGTCGTCAACGAGCCCGACCGCATGCAGCACCTGGCGGCCTGCGGCATCTGGGGATTCGTCACCGACGTCCCGGATGTCGCCCGAGCCGCGCTGCCCCGCTGAGGCGGCCATGAAGCGCCTGGCCTTCGGGATCACGGCCGCGGACCGCCCCGGCGCGGAGCGCCTGGGTGCGGAGCTCACGCGCCTGGGCTACGAGGAGCTGTGGAGCAACGACACCCGGCGCGGTGACGGTCTCGCCGCGCTGGCCGCAACCGCGGCCGGGAGCGACCAGCTGCGGCTCGGGGTGGGCGTGATCGCGCTCTCCGAGCAGGCACCGGCACGCATCGCCGAGCGCGTCGAGGAGTCCGGACTCGAGCCGGGCCGGCTGGTCGTCGGCGTGGGCAGCGGCAGCTCGGCGTCCCTGGCGCTCGTCCGCGACGGCGTGGCCGAGCTGCGGCGGCTGCTGCCGGAGCACCCGATCGGCGTCGCCGCGGTCGGACCACGCATGGCGCGCCTGGCGGGTGAGGTGGCGGACGCCGTCATCGCGAACTGGGCGCTTCCCGACCGGCTCGGCTTCGTCCGCGGCCACGTTGCCGAGGGGGCCGAGGCAGCGGGCCGTCCGGCGCCGCGCCTGGTGGCCTACGTGCGGACCGCCGTGGGCCCGGGGGCCGAGGACCGGCTCCGGCAGGAGACGGCCCGCTACGCGGGCTACGGGCCGCACTACGCGCGCGCCTTCGCCGCCCAACCGGGGCAGCCGATCGGCGTCGCGATCGCCTCAGGGGACACCGACGAGCTGGCGGGAGCCTTCGCCCCCTACCGCGATGTGGTCGACACGCTCGTGGTGCGCGGGCTTCCGGCCGAGGACGACGTCGACAGCTGGCTCGAGGTGGCGACGGCGGCGCTCAGCGCCGCTTGGTGAGAATCCCCAGCACCGAGCGCAAGATCGTGTTGAACGTTCCCGACCGGGGGAATCGACCGCCCCATTTCTGCGCGACATCGGTGCAGCGTGCGAGTCAGACGCCGCGACTCGCAATCTGTGCCGCCAGCAGCGCAATAGCAGGTCGATCGTCCCGCCGAGGGCATCAGCCACGCGCGAAGCCGCCCCGAAACGAGCGTGATTCACCGCCAAATGCGCGCACCGGCGCGCAGATTGCGAGTGGGGGCGGCGCCGAGCCCCCGAAGACCGCTACCCGCGCTTCGGATCGACCGCGGGCATGCCCCGCTTGCCCTCCACCAGGAAGTGCCGGAACCACTCGTCGATGAGCCGCAGGTTGTCGACGCGCCGGAAGGGCGTGCCGGAGCGCGTCAGCTCGTGCGACTCGTCCGGAACCCGCATCAGCCGCACCGTCCGCTTCAAGGAGCGCAGGACGGCGAAGAGCTCCTCGGCCTGGGTGACCGTGACGCGCAGGTCGTTCTCGGAGTGCTGGATCAGCAACGGCGTGGTGACCCGCTCGGCATACGTCAGCGGCGAATGGCGTCGGTACAGATCCCAGTCCTCCCACGGGTGCACGCCGTAG
The DNA here is from genome assembly GCA_019348395.1 of Chloroflexota bacterium. Classification (GTDB taxonomy): domain Bacteria; phylum Chloroflexota; class Limnocylindria; order QHBO01; family QHBO01; genus JACDBZ01. The sequence continues at coordinate 6,226 of JAHWJN010000051.1, read as the reverse complement.
ACGTAGAGCCCGAAGCTCGGCCCGCCGATATCCCCCGACAGCATCTGGCTGGTCATGTCGTTGACCGCCCGGCAGCTGACCGCCGCCGCGAAGCGATCGGTATGGCCGACGATCCACGAGGTCAGGTAGCCGCCGTACGAGCCCCCGGTCACGCCGGTGCGCTCCGGGTCGACCAGGCCCTCCTCGATGAGGGCGTCGAGCCCGCCGAGGACGTCCCGCATCGGTCCGTCGCCCCAGTCGCCGACGTTGGCGGTGAGAAATGCCTGGCCGTACCCCTGGGACCCGCGCGGATTGCAGGCGTAGACGCTCATGCCGTTCGCGGCCAGGACCTGCCACTCCCACATCATCGTCCAGCCATACAGGGTGGCCGGGCCACCGTGGATCTGGACCACCGCCGGCGCCGGGCGGCGCTTCGTGCCCTTCGGAGTCGGGTAGAACCAGCCCTGGATGCGACGACCGTCGACCTCGTGCCAGCGCTCCTGCGGCTCGACGAGCTCGATCTCGGCCCACGATTCGCCCATGAGATCCGAGACGCGCGTGAGGTCGACCGGCTTCGATCCCAGTCGACCGGCGGGCGCATCGCCCACCACCACGTCCGGGGCTTCGGTAGGGCTGGTGCGGACCGCCGCCACCCGTGCCCCACCCCTCGGCAGGCCGATGACGTCCTGGCGGCCGAGGTAGTGGCGCCCGCTGGTCAGCCGCTCCACGCGCCGGTCGTCGACGCTCACCCGCCAGAGCTCGTGGCTGCCCTCGATCGGTGCGGCGAAGAAGACCCACCGGCCGTCGGGCGTGGGATGCGCCAGGGCGGGGCCGCCGCCGAACAGGTCGCTGTTGACGCCGGCCGCGACCTCCAGATCGGCGCCTTCGAGCAGGTGCTCCGCCGTTCCGTCACGGACGCGGAAGCGCCACAGTGACGCCTGCTCGAGCACCCCCCTGGTCCAGTCGCGGTTGCCGATGGCCACCAGCCATGCACCATCCGGCGACCACGCCGGGGCGCCCCAGGCCTGGTGCCCGTCGCCCGAAGAGAGCTGCGTCACCTTTCGATCATCGAGCGAGACGAGGTAGATGTCCGACCGCCAGCTCAGGTCGGGGTCGCGGTGCCGGTCCGAGACGAAGGCGACCGTCCGGCCGTCGGGCGACCATCGCGGCGCCTGGTCGTGGTGGTCGCCGCGGGTCAGCAGCTCGGCGTCGCCGGACTCGACGTCCACCAGCCACAGGCGGGTGAAGCGGTCGTGGACGAAACCACGACCGTTGAACTGGTAGCCGAGGCGGTCGATGAGCCGCGTGTCGGGCGTCGGCGGATCATCGCGCCCTCGCTCCGGTTCCGCGTCCCGCCGGGCCGAGCTGGCGGCACTGACGATCACCAGGCGCGTGCCGTCGGGTGACCAGTCAAGCGCCTCGACATCCTTCGGCAGGTCGGTGAGCTGGCGAGCCTCCCCGCCGTCGGCGAAGGGCAGGAGCCAGATTTGGGTTCCACCCTCCTTCGGCGCCTCCGCCTCGCCTGGCTTCGACCCGCCGCCGCCGGCCTGGAGCACGGCTGCGCGGTCGGACCGGAAGGCGATCGTGCGGCTGTCGGGAGACCAGCGTGGGCTGGTGTCCGAGCGCGATCCGACGGTGAGCTGCCGCGCGGGGGAAGTGGCATCGGTCGGCGCGATCCAGAGCGCGCTGCGGTAGCCATCCTTTGCCGGCGCCACCGACTGGACGGTGAAGGCGACGAACCGCCCGTCGGGAGAGAGCGCCGTCTCGGTCGGGACGCGAAGCTGGTACAGGTCCTCGGGGCGCGGGGGGCGGGATGCCATGGGCTGGATCGGCCTCCTGGGGTGCGGCGGAGTCGTGAGTGTAGTCAACGACCCGCCGGTCGGCCGGCTACCAGTTGGTGGCGGTCGATGCCTCGATCTCACCCACCGATGCGAGCCAGCGCTCGGCGTCGATGGCGGCCTTGCAGCCGTCCCCGGCCGCGGTCACCGCCTGGCGGTAGTGGGCGTCGTGCACGTCCCCCGCGATGAACACGCCCTCGATGCCCGAGCCGGTCTCGCCAACGAGCTCCAGGTAGCCGCCCTTCCCGACCGTGAGCTGACCCTCGAACAGGTCGGTGTTCGGCTTGTAGCCGATGGCGATGAAGAGGCCCTGCGCCGGCAGCTCGCTCGTCTCGCCGGTCTTCGTATCGCGCACGGTCAGGGCGTTGACGGTCATGTCGCCCTTCACCTCGAGGACCTCCCGGTTCCACAGCACGTCGATCTTCGGGTCGCGCAGGGCGCGCTCCTGCATGATCTTGCTGCCACGGAACTCGTCGCGGCGAACCAGCATGGTGACCTTGCTGGCGAATCGCGTGAGGAAGGTTGCCTCCTCGAGCGCCGTGTCGCCGCCGCCGACCACCGCGATGTCCCGGTCGCGGAAGAAGAAGCCGTCGCAGGTCGCGCAGGCGCTGACCCCCCGGCCGCGGAACTCCTCCTCGCTCGGCAGCCCCAGCCACAGCGCCGAGGCGCCGGTCGCCACGATGACCGCGTCGGCGCGGTACTCGTCGTCGCCGACCCAGATGCGGAACGGCCGCTCGCCGAAGTCCACCCTCGTGGCGTCCTTCTCGATGATGGTGGTCCCGAATCGCTCGGCCTGCTCGCGGAAGTGCTGCATCAGCTCCGGGCCCTGGACGCCGTGCGGGAAGCCGGGATAGTTCTCGACATCCGAGGTGATCATGAGCTGACCCATCGGCGTGTTGCCGGCGATCACGAGCGGCTCGAGGTTGGCGCGTGCGGCATAGATCGCGGCGGTGAGGCCGGCAGGGCCCGAGCCGATGATGACCACCTTGCGGTGGCGAGTGTCGGTGTGGTCGTGGTCGGGGGTGCCGGTGGACGGCGGAACGGTGGCGGTCATCGTGCCCGAAGTGTACTCCGCACCGTGCTGGCGGTTGCCGGATCGCACGGAGGCGCGGAACATGCACCGGAGCCCGTATGAGCACGACGAGATGCCCCAGCCGATGGTGAGCGTGACCGGCGAACCGGTGCTGCGCCTGCCGCTGTCCCGGCGCAGTGACAGCCCGGAGCTGCTCGACACCGGCAGCGTGGTCGGGCGGGAGCTGCGCACGAACCTGGCCGATCTCGCGCGGCTCAACCGGCTTCCCGGTGGCGCCGGCGCCAGCGTGGATGCCATCAGGCGACTGGCAGGAACGCGACGCGACGTGACCGTTCTGGATGTCGGCAGCGGCGCCGGCGACCTTCCGCTGGCCTTCGCGGCGCGGGGCTGGCGGGTCGTCGGACTCGAGGGGGACCCGGCGGTGGCGGCCGTGGCCTCGGCGATCACCGATGGTGTCGACCGCGTTCGCATCGTGACCGGTGACGCGATGGCGCTGCCGTTCGACGACGCGAGCGTCGACGTGGCGCACAGCTCGCTCCTGCTCCATCACCTGGACCCGGCGAGGGCCGTGCGGGCGCTGACCCAGATGGCCCGCGTCGCCCGGCTCGGCGTCGTCATCAACGACCTGCGTCGCGGAGTCCTGCCGCTGCTCGCCGTTGGCGTGGCGGTGGCGGCGCTGGGACGCTGCCGCACCACCCGCCACGACGGTCTGCTCTCGGTCCGGCGGTCCTATACGCCCGCCGAGCTCGACGCGCTGCTGTCGGCGTCGGGGCTGCGCCGGGTCCGGCGCTCGGCGGCCTGGATGCCGCGGCTGGTGACCACCGCCGTCCGCGAGCCGATGTCGTGAGCCGTCGGTTCGACGCTGCCGTCGTGGGCGCGGGTCCGGCCGGCTCAGCCCTGGCCGCCGGTCTTGCGCGCCGCGGCGCGTCGGTCCTGCTGCTCGAGGCGAACGCCCACCCGCGCCCCAAGGCCTGCGCCGAGTACGCCAGCCCGCGCATCGTCGAGGAGCTTGAGCGCATGGGCCTCGCGCCGGACGCGTGGCGGCCCGCCGCGGTCCCGCTGCGCGGCATGGACCTCTACGCGGGCGGGCATCGGGTTCGGATGAGCTCCGCGGACCGCCTCGGACCGCGCTCCGCCTGGGGGCTCGACCGCCGGTGCTTCGACGCACGGCTGGCCGAGCACGCCGCGGCCTGTGGCGCGATCCTCGAGGAGCGGGCCCGCGTCGTCGGGCTGGTCGGCGGCGACGACCTGGTGCGCGGCGTCCGCGTGCGGCGCGCCGACGGGAAAGAGGAGGCGGTCCGAGCGGAGGTCGTCGTGGGTGCCGACGGCGCGCGCTCCACGGTGGCGCGGCTCCTCCGGGTCGACGCGCCGGTCCGGGCGCCGCGCCGGCTGGGGCTGGTGGCCCACTACGAGCGGGTCGATGATCTCGAGGATCACGGTGAGATGCACGCGGCGCGTGGCTGGTACGTCGGCCTGGCGCCGGTGCCCGGTGCCCTCAACGTCGGGATGGCGCTGCCGCTGGACCGCGCCCGGCCGGCCGAGGCCCGCTTCAGCGCCGCGATCGCCGCTCTCCCGGCCGTGGCGGAGCGGCTGGGTGCCAGCCGCCGGATCGGGCCCATACGGGGGGCCGCGCCGATCGGGCATCGGGTCCGGCAGGTCGCCGGCTCCGGTTGGCTGCTCATCGGCGACGCCGCCGGCTTCGTCGACCCGTTCACCGGGGAGGGTATCCACCGCGCGCTGCGCGGGGCACGTGCCGCCGCCGACGCGATCCTCGCGGACGGAGACGTTGCCGCGGCCTATCGCCGAGAGCGGCGCCGAGCCTTCGCCGCCAAGGAGGCGCTCAGCTGGCTGGTGCAGGGGGTCCTGTCGGCGCCCGGCCTCCTCGGGCACGCCGTCGCGCGGCTGGAGTCGCGCCCGTCGGCCGCAGGTCGTCTCGGCTCGGCGCTCGCCGACTGCCGCCCGGCCAGCGACGCGTTCTCACCGCGCGCCGTGTGGGAGGTGCTCGGGCCGTGAAGAGCCGCATCCACGAGCCGATGCGCGCGCCATTCGAGCGCGTCTTCGAGCTCGCCTCCGACGTCGAGCGCTGGCCAGAGATCCTGCCCCATTACCGATACGTGCGCTCGCTCCCCGATCCGAACGGCGAGCGTCGGTTCGCGATGGGCGCCCGCCGTGGCCCGGTCCCGGTCCGCTGGGAGGCGATCCAGCGCCCCAAGCCCGGCGAGCGCACCATCGAGTTCATGCACACCGGCGGGGTGACCCGGGGGATGTGGGTCGCCTGGCGATTCGAGGATGGAGGTGCGGGAGTGCTCGACGTGAGCATCGAGCACCGCCTCGAGCTGCCGTGGCCGGTGATCGGAAGGTTCGCCGCCGAGCACGTCATCGGCCCGCACTTCATCGAGGCCATCGCCGGGCGTACGCTGCGCACCATCCGCCGGTTGGCCGAGCAGGCGACCCGATGACCCACCGTCGCGTGGTCATCACCGGGATCGGCGCGGTCACCCCCATCGGCATCGGCGCCGAGGGGCTCTGGCAGGGCGTGCTCGCCAACCGCTCGGCGGTCCGTCCCATCGATCGGTTCGACGCGTCGGGCCTCCCCTCCCGGATGGCGGCCCAGGTCGACGGCTTCGATCCCGCCGATCATCTCGATGTGCGGCGGGCGCGGCGCCTCGACCGGTTCAGTGCCATGGCGGTGGCGGCCTCCCGCATGGCCCTGGAGGACGCCCGGCTCGGCTCGCCGAACGGCAGCGCGGCGCGTACCGGCGTCTGGATCGGCTCGGCGCTCGGGGGCATCGCCTTCGGGGAGGAGCAGCACACCGGCTACGTCGAGCGCGGCGTCCGGGGCGTGGCGCCCACGCTGGCGCTGGCCGTCTTCGGCGGCGCCGGGGCGAGCAACGTGGCCCTCGACCTGGGGCTGACCGGCCCGGCCGTCGGCAACGCCAACTCCTGCGCTTCCGGCGCGGTGGCCATCGGCCAGGCCTTCCACGCCGTCCGCGACGGCACCGTGGACGTCGCGCTGGCCGGCGGGGCCGAGGCGCCGCTGGCGCCGCTCACGTTCGGCGCCTTCGCCCTGATCCGGGTCCTCTCGCAGCGCAATGACGACCCGGCCACCGCCTCGCGACCCTTCGACCGCGGTCGCGACGGCTTCGTGATGGGCGAGGCTGCGGCCGTGCTCGTCCTCGAGGATCCCGCACTCGACCTCGCGGCCGACCACCGCGGCCTCCACCAGGATCTTGGGGTCGCAGCGCAGCGCCTCCTCGACCGCCCCGGGCAGGTCGGCGAGGTCCCGGACCTTGCTGATGCCGATGCTCGACCCGCCGCGCGCGGGCTTGACGAAGACCGGCAGGCCCAATGACCGGACGTCGTCGCGCACCGCCTC
>JAHWJN010000050.1 GCA_019348395.1 Chloroflexota bacterium | reverse complement strand
GACAACGCATCCCGCAGCCGTACCACGTGGTCGTCAACGGGTGGTACTTCTACACGCTGAACTGGGCCACTCCGGCAGCCTTCGCCCGCAACCTCCCTAACATGCTGTGGCACCTCATCAGGTCCCCACGCAAGCTCGCAGGGATCAACCCCTCGACCGTGAGGCACAGCTTTCCGATCCTGGAGCGAGAGTGGCGGGCCCATCTCCAGCCCCGGTATCGGGCAGCGGTGGAGGACGCGGAACGCCGGGTCGAGAACGTGGACGTGAGCGAGCTGCCCGCCATGATCGACACGCTGGCCGATCTCGCCGGCGAGTACTTCGGCTGGGTCACGGCCCTGGCCGGTGCCGCGTACAAGCTGGAGGTCAACCTGGCGCAGTTCTACCGACGCCACCTCGCGCCCGCACTCGGCGGAAGCCACCTCCCGCTCCTGACCGGCTTCGAGGCTCCGGCCGATCCCGCTCGACATGCCGTGGCCTCGCTCGACTGGTGGCATGCGCCCGGACCGCGGGCGGGGTCGGCGACCCGGCCGGCCCAGGAACACGCCGCGCTCGTCGAGTCCCGGCACAGGGCGGAGGCGGCGGCACTCGCCGAGCTCGCCTCGTCCCCGCGCCGTCTCCGAGCCTTCCGGAGGCTGCTCGCCGATGCCCAGCATCTCGTCCCGTTGCGCGAAGAGCAGGTGGCCGAGCTGACCATGGCATGGCCCGTCATGCGGCGGGCCGTGCGTCGGATCGGCGAGGCGCTCGCCTCCCGCGGGGTGATCGCCGAGCCTGACGACGTCTTCTTCCTGACCCGTGACGAGGTGCTGTCCGCGCTCGGTGACCGCAGCCGGGCTGTGCCTCCGGACGTCGCGGCCCTCCGGCGCGCGACGCGGGAGGAGCAGGCCCGCCTCGTGCCGCCCCTGCATGTCGGACGGGTGCACCCGATGCTGCTGAAGCTGATGGACGGGATGTCGGGAGTGCTCGGTGCCGCGCCGTCGGAGGCGGCCATCGTCGCGGGGACGCCGGCGTCGCCCGGTCGCGCCACCGGGGCCGTCCGCGTGATCCGCGGTCCGGAGCAGTTCGACGAGCTCGAGCCGGGCGAGATCCTGGTGGCGCCGGTGACGGCGCCGGCCTGGACGCCGCTGTTCACGCGCGCGGCAGCCGTCGTGACCGATGTCGGCAGCCCGGCCTCGCATGCCTCGATCATCGCGCGCGAGTACGGGGTCCCGGCCGTCGTCGGCTGCGGCGACGCGACCAGCCGCCTGCGGACGGGCATGCGGGTGACGGTCCAGGGCACGACGGGAAACGTCGAGCCGGAGGTGCCAGGCTAGGCGGGGCGCTCGAATCGTCCGCGCAGTCGCTCCAGGCTGGTCTCGATGTCGCCACGCGCGGCCCCGGCGATCATCGGCTCCATGAATTTCGTCATGCCGGAGCCCCGGATCTCCATCGCGAAGCTCAGCTCGGTGGCGGCTCCATCCTCGGCGGAGGTGAGCTCGAGCAGCGCATCGGCCTCGACGCCGCTGACCTTCGAGGCGATGCCGAGCCGGCGCGGCGGGTCATAGGCGGTGATCAGCAGCGGCGCGACGATCGTTTGCCCCATGACCTGTCGCGTCACCTCGGCGGTGGCGCCGGCCTGCATGCCGCCTTCCGACGTGCGGCGCGCGCTGGTGACGCCACCCTGCCACTCGGACAGCGTGTCGAGATCGGAGACGTAGGCGAAGACCTCGTCCGGTGGGGCCCCCAGGCGGGTGGTGCGCTCGACGCGTTGCATCGGTGCACGGTACACGAGGAGCCCGCCGTGCCGCCGGCACGGGGTCGTGGGGTCGTGGTGACATGGCGACGAGCGGAATTCCGACTGGACACTTGTTCGCGTGGACGCGCATTAGCCGGGAAATTCGCCCCGGAGGCTGCTGCTCCACGCTCGGCCGGACCGACGCGGCCGATGTCCTACCGCCTAACGCCCCCTGAGCGGCACAATCTTCAAGTCGCGCGTCCCGACTCGAAATCCTGCACCGGACGCGCGCAGATGGCGAGTCAGGGGCTGACGTCCGCGTACGAGGATCCGGTTACGACCGGACCGGCTGCTCGATGGCTCCTCGAGCCACGGATGCCAGGGCGCCAATGAAGGTGGGGGACAGATTGAGTGACTCGATCCTCGCGAAGGCCATGCCGGCCTCGGTCGCCTGCTCCCGCGCGCCGATGTCGACGTCGTACAGGATCTCCAGATGGTCGGCGAGGAACTGGATCGGCGCCACCAGCACGGCGCGGTGGCCCTCGTCGCGGAGGCGCGGCAGGACGTCGGTGAAGTCGGGCTTCATCCACTCGCCCGGCTCGTGGCCGGCAGACTGCCAGCAGAAGGTCCAGCGCTCCTCGGGGACGCCGGCGGCCCGAGCGACGGCTTCGGCGGTCTCGCGCAGCTGGTCGAGGTAGGCGGGCTCGGCCTCGGCGACCCGCTTCGGCAGAGAGTGGGCCGTCAGCAGCACCGGCGCGCCGTCGGGGAGCGTGGCCAGGCCCGTGCGGATCCGCTCCGCGACCGCCTCGACGAAGCCGGCCTCGCGGTGCCACGCCGGCGCCAGGTGCACCGTCGGCGCATCGGGTCCCAGCTCGGCCACGGCGCCGTCGATGGCGCGTCGGTAGCCGGCCATGAGGAGCTCGGAGTACTGGGGGCTCATGACGATCGCGCTGACCTCCTCGCATCCGGCGTCGGCCAGCTCGCGAAGACCGTCGAGGATGGATGGCGCGCTGAACCGCATGCCGATCGTGCCCACCGCGTCGATGCCATCGTGCCGAAGCCGCTCCTCGACCGCCGCGGCCTGGTCGCGGGTGATCGGGATGAGCGGCGAGCCGCCGATCAACTCGTAGCGGCGCCGGAACTCTTCGACGAGCTCATCGGGAGCGGGTCGGCCCCCGCGGACTGCCGCAAGGTAGTCGCCGATGTCGTGGAGGTCGTCGGCGGGTGACCCGTAGGTCATGAGCAGCACGCCGAGCCGGCCCGATGTCATCGGGCGGACTCCTCGTGGACCAGGTCCACCAGCCGGCGCAGCAACCCCGGATCGGAGTCGGGCAGGACCCCGTGGCCGAGGTTGAAGACGTGGCCCGGCCGGTTCGCGGCGCGGCGCAGGACGTCGCGCGCACCGGCGGCCATCGGGTCGTACCCCGCCAGGACCCGCGTCGCATCCAGGTTGCCCTGGATGCCGCGCTTGTGGCCGATCCTATCCCAGGCCACGTCGAGCGCCTGGCGGTGATCGACGCCGATGAGGTCGCCGCCCGCGTCGGCCATCGCCTCGAGCAGGGAGGCGGTGCCGGTGCCGAAGTGGATGGTGGGGGCCCCGCGGAGCTCGTCGAAGATCCGGGCGACGTGCGGCTGCACGTACTCGGTGTAGTCGGCCGGCGACAGACCGCCGACCCACGAGTCGAAGAGCTGGACGACGTGGACGCCCGCGGCGATCTGGGCATTCAGGTATCGGACCACGACCGTCGCCAGCTTCTCCATGAGGGCGTGCCACGCCTCGGGCTCGCCGAACATGAATGCCTTGGCGATCGCGTAGTCACGGCTCGGGCGCCCCTCGACCAAGTAGCAGGCCAGCGTGAACGGCGAGCCGCTGAAGCCGATGACCGCCGTCCGTCCATCGAGCTCGCGGCGGACGAGGCGGATCGCGTCCATGACGAACGCCACCTCGCCTTCCGGCTCGATGAGGCGCAGCCGGTCGACGTCGGCGCGCGAGCGGATCGGTGCGTGGATGATGGGTCCGACCTCGGGCTGGATCTCGAGGCTGACGCCCATCGGCTCCAAGGGCAGCATGATGTCCGCGAACAGGACCGCGGCGTCGACGCCGAAGGCGTCCACCGGCATCACCGTCACCTCGGCGCAGAGCTCCGGCGTCTTGGCCAGGGTCAGGATCGGGTAGGTCTCGCGCAGCTTGCGATAGTCGGCCAGGCACCGGCCTGCCTGGCGCATGAACCACACCGGCGTGCGATCCGGCTGCTCGTGACGAAGTGCGGCGATGAAGCGGGACTCGCCGGTCCAGGGCGGGGAGCCGGTGGTGGCGGGAGCGGAGTCGATCATCTAGTCCTCTGCGGGATTCGGGCTCTTGCCGAGCGGCGGCGTGGGGCCCGCCTCGCCCGGGTCGGTGATGCGGTACGGATCACGGAGATGGACGGGCTCGGCCTTCCCACGCACGCGAAGGTTGATCAGCTCCACGAAGACGCTGAAGGCCATCGCGAAGTAGATGTATCCCTTCGGAATGTGGAACTCGAGGCCCTCGGCCACCAGCGAGGTGCCGATGAGGAGCAGGAAGCTCAGCGCCAGGATCTTCACCGTCGGGTGGCGGTTGACGAAGTCGCTGATGGGACCCGCGCTCACCATCATCACCCCGACCGCGATCACAACCGCGGCGATCATCACCCACAGTTCGTCCGCCATGCCGACCGCGGTGATGACCGAGTCGAGGCTGAAGACGATATCGAGGACCATGATCTGCGCGATCACGCTGGCGAACGAGGCTGCCTTTGCGGCTCGGCCTCCGCCGTGCTCCTCGCCCTCCAGCTTGCCGTGGATCTCGAGGGTCGACTTCCCGAGGAGGAACAGTCCGCCTCCGATGAGGATCAGGTCCCGTCCGCTCAGCTCCATGCCGAAGATCGCGAACAGCGGCGCCGTGAGGCCGATGACCCAGGAGATCGTGAACAGCAGCGCGATGCGCATCAGCATCGCCGCACCGAGCCCGACCACCCGGGCTCGACCCTGCTGCTCCTCCGGCAGCTTCCCGGCGAGGATGCTGATGAAGATGATGTTGTCGATGCCGAGCACGATCTCGAGTGCCGTCAGGGTCACCAGGGCCACGACCCAGGTGCCCGGATCTCCCAGGAATTCGAACACGGTGGACTTCGCTCCTATGCCGGCGCGACGGCCATGGCGTCGCGCGCTGCGCGCACTGTAGCGTCGAGGTCCGCCTCGGAGTGGGCGGCCGACACGAACCAGGCTTCGTGCTGCGACGGCGGAAGCATGATCCGGGCCCCGAGCATGGCGTGGAAGAAGCCGGGGAAGGCGCCGTCGGGCAGGAAGGCGGTCAGCAGGCTTCCCACCCTCGCCGTCCGCACCGCGGCCCCGGCCGTCCGCGCCGCCTCATCCAGGCCCGCCTGCAGGTGGGCGCCGGCGGCCTCGAGCCGCTCGTAGGTCTCGGGAGTCAACTGGCGCAGCGTCGCGGCACCTGCGGCCATGGCCAGAGGGTTTCCCGACAGGGTCCCGGCCTGGTAGACCGGCCCTTCCGGCGCCACCAGCCGCATCACGTCGGCCCGACCGCCGTAGGCCCCCACCGGCAGCCCCCCGCCGATGATCTTGCCGAGGACGGAGAGGTCGGGGATCACGCCGTAGCGCTGGGCCGCGCCGCCCCGTGCGACGCGGAAGCCGGTGATCACCTCGTCGAAGATGAGCAGGGCCCCGTGTCGCTCCGTGAGCTCGCGCAGTCCGGCGAGGTAGCCCGGCAGTGGCGGGACGACGCCCATGTTGGCGGCGACCGGCTCGACGATGACCGCGGCGACCCCATGCGTCCGAAGGAGCGCCTCGACCGCCTCGAGATCGTTGTACGGGGCGACGAGCGTGTCGCGAGCGGCTCCGTGGGTGACACCGGCACTGGCCGGCATGCCCGTGGCCCCGGATCCGGGCTGGACGAGGAGGGCGTCGGCATGTCCGTGGTAGCCGCCCGCCATCTTGACGAAGGCGTCGCGGCCGGTTGCCGCCCGGGCCAGGCGAATGGCACTCATGGCCGCCTCGGTGCCGGAGCTGACGAAGCGCAGCCGCTCCAGGTGTGGCATGGCCTCGACGATCAGTTCCGCGAGGTCCACCTCGTGCGCGTTCGGCGCGCCGTAGCTGGTGCCCCGCTCCGCCGCCACCCGGACCGCGGCGACCACCGCCGGGTGGGCATGCCCGAGGATCATCGGCCCCCAGGAGCCGACGTAGTCGAGGAGCTCGGTGCCGTCGGCGTCCCAGACCCGGGCGCCGAGCGCCCGCTCGATGACCCGCGGCGTGCCGCCCACCGAGCCGAAGGCGCGGACGGGCGAATTCACGCCTCCCGGGAAGAGCCCCGCCGCGCGCTCCATGAGCTCGGCCGAGCGGTCGAGCGTCCTCATCGGTCGTCGCCGGAGAGCATCCCGAGGATCTCCCCGAGGGGGCGGTGAATGCCGGTGACGATCGGCGTGTCGCGGACGGTCGACCGCCGTGACTCGGTGGCGCGCAGGTCCCGGACGAGGTCCTGGAAGGCGACGAGGTCATCGGTCTCGTAGGCGACGATGAACTCCTGGTCGTCGAGCCCGAAGCTGTAGGCGAGCAGCTGCCGGACCTGCGGGTAGGCGTGACCGACCCGCATGTGTCCCTTCATGACCTCCTGCCGCTCCTCGGCCGATGCGAGATACCACTCGGTCGACTTCACGAAGGGGTAGACGACCAGGTACCGCGAGCGCTCGCCGGTGAAGAGGCTCTGCTCCTGGGTCGTCGGGCGTTTCACGTACTGGCTCGGGCGCGTCATGCCGATCATCGACAGCGACGGCGACATCCAGCGGCCGATGCCGGCGGCGAGCAGCTCGGCCGCGGTCTCCTCGACGTCCTCGATCCGCTCGGCCATGCGCCACAGCAGCAGCTCGCCCTCCGCGCGCAGGCCGATGGTCGAGTAGCTCAGCTGCAGGAGCCGGCGCTCCGCCCGCTCGGCCGCGGCGCAGAACGCGTCGAGGTCGGCGCGGCGCTGCGTCGCGTCGAGGCGTCGCCACGCCGGGTCGAGGCGCAGCAGCCAGGCGTGGACGAAGCGCTCGTCGCTCATCGGCCCTCCTCCCGCAGCCAGCCGGCCGCCTCGAGGGCGAAGTAGGTCACGATGATCCCGGCACCGGCCCGCGCGATGGCGGTGAGGGACTCGAGGGCCGCAGCCCGCCGGTCGAGCCAGCCGCGCTCGGCGGCGGCGCAGATCGCCGCGTATTCGCCTGACACCTGGTACGCGGCGACCGGCACGCCGACCGCGGCGCGCGTGGCGGCGACGAGGTCGAGGGCCGGCAGCGCGGGCTTGACCATGACCATGTCGGCGCCCTCGTCGACGTCCGCCAACACCTCCTCCAGCGCCTCGCGGCCGTTGGCGGGGTCCATCTGGTAGCTGCGCCGGTCGCCGAAGGCGGGGGCCGAGTCGGCCGCCTCGCGGAACGGCCCGTAGAAGGCCGAGGCGTGCTTCGCGGCGTAGGCCAGGATGGCGGCGTCGGCCAGGCCGGCGTCGTCGAGACCCGCCCGGATGGCCGCCACCTGGCCGTCCATCATCGCCGACGGCGCCACGACGTCCGCACCCGCCTCCGCCAGGGAGACGGCGCTGCGGGCCAGCAGTGGCAGCGTCGCATCATTGTCGACCGATGAGTCACCCAGCACGCCGCAGTGGCCGTGCGAGGTGTACTCGCACAGGCAGACGTCGGCGATCACCGCCAACTCGTCGCCGACCGCTCGCCGCAGCGCTCGAACTCCGGACTGGACGATCCCGTCCTCGGCCCAGGCGCCCGAGCCCTCGGCGTCCTTCGCCTCGGGCAGTCCGAAGAGCAGGACCGATCGCACGCCGGCGCGCACCAGCCGTTCCGCCTCGCGCGCGAGCTCGTCGACGCTGAGGCGATCCTGGCCGGGCATCGAGCCGATCGGCTCGCGCACACCCTGGCCCGGGCGCACGAAGAGTGGGGCCACCAGCATGGCCGGTGCGAGGCGCGTCTCGCGCACGAGTGCCCGCAGTGACGCGCTGCGGCGCAGCCGGCGACCGCGGTGGATGCCGGGCCGCGCGGCCCGGGCGCTGAGGAGGGTCATCGGTCTCCCTGGTGCAGGTGGGTGGCAATGGCGTCGGCAAGGCCGGCGGTGGTGTACTCGGTGGCGATCACGCCGATGTCGAAGCCCAGCCGGCGCGCGGTTGCGGCGGTCACCGGGCCGATGCAGAAGGCCGGTACCCCGCGGGCTCGCTGCCGGTCCGTGGGCGAAGCGAGGCGCAGCAACCCCCGAACCGTCGAGCTGCTGGTGAAGGTGATGCCGGAGAGGTCGCGGTGCAGCGCCGAGTGGAGCGCGTCGCGGCTCGTGGACGGGCCCTCCAAGGTGCGGTAGGCCACGACCTCGGCGACCTCGGCTCCGGCGCGCTGCAAGGCGTCCCGAAGGTCAGGGGTCGCGGCGTCCGCGCGCGCCAGCACCACGCGCCGCCCGGCCACGTCGCCGAGGCCGTCGGCGATGGCGACCGTCCGGTACTCGTCGGGGACGTGGTCGACGTGGAGGCCCGCGGCCTCCAGCCTCTCGGCGGTGGCGGGCCCGACTGCCGCCAGGCGCATGCCGGGGGGCAGTCGACGGTCTCCGGCCACCAGGCGCTCGGCGAGCGCCGTGGCACCGTTGGCGCTGGTGATGACGAGCCAGTCGGCCCCGTCCAGCCCACCCTCGAGCATATCGGACGAGC
>JAHWJN010000004.1:16841-20394 GCA_019348395.1 Chloroflexota bacterium | reverse complement strand
ATCATCGGGACGATCTTCTGGAACTACCTGTCGATCGTGTTCGGCTTCATCGGCGAGACGGTCACCTGGGAGCGCTGGGAGGGGACGCTGGAGTACACCTTCATGGCCCCGGTGCGGCGCTACGCGCAGCTGATCGGCTCGACGATGTTCGCCGTGGCGTATGCGCTGATCCAGATGGTGATCATCCTCGGCGTGCTGATCGCATTCTTCGGGATCAGCTTCGAGGGCGGGGACTTCATGACGGCCGCCGCGTTCATCCTGCTCGGCTCCATCAGCTTCGTGGGCGTCGGGATGATGGCGGCCATCCTGCCGCTGCTCTACGTCGAGCGCGGCGACCAGATGGTGTTCGTCATCCAGTCGGTGATCCTGCTGTTCAGCGGGGTGTACTACACCATCGATGTGCTCCCCGGGTGGATGCAGGCGGTCGCCCACTTCAGCCCCGGTACCTACGTCCTCGAGGGCGTGCGCCAGGGCCTCATCTACGGCCGCCCCGTGACCGAGCTGCTCGAGAACGTGTGGCCGCTGATCGTCATGGGCGTGGTGCTGATCCCGCTGGGGGTCTACGTGTTCGGCATCGCCGAGCGCTATGCGAAAAAGACCGGCAAGCTCAAGCGCGTCGGGTGATGGAGGACGAGATGAAGACCGATGCGGCCGCCCCCGACACCGACGTCCGGGGCCTGGCCATCCGGCCGTACGCCGGTGACGCGGACATACCCGAGATCGTCCGCATCGTGAACGAGCATGCCGCCGCCGACCGGGTCGAGGAAGTGTGGACCGCCGAGGGGCTGCGCGCCTGGTTCGCGCATCCCAGCGACCAGTTCGATCCGGCGCGTGACGTGATCATGGGTGAGCTCGACGGCCGCGTCGTCGCGACCGGGCGGACCGAATGGGTCGACACCCGCGACGGCATCTATCGTGAGTACCGGCACTGGGGCACCGTCGATCCGGCACACCGCGGGCGGGGGATCGGTTCCGCGGTCCTTGCCGTCCTCGAGCGACGCCTCGGCGAGCTCGCCCGGTCGCACCCTCGCGACCGGCAGCCGGTGCTCGCCTCGTTCGCGGCCGTGGGAAGGCCGGAGGAGGACCTGCTGCGGGCCCACGGGTACGAGACGGCGCGCTGGTTCATCGACATGGTGCGCCGGACCCTCGACGACGTGGCGGAGCCCCCGTTGCCGGACGGCATCGGGCTGCGGCCGGTGACCCCGGACCAGCACGAAGCGATCTGGCGTGCCAACCGCGAAGCCTTCCGCGACCACTGGGGCGGTTCCGACGAGTCGCTCGATGCCATGCGTCGGATCCTCGACGACCCGGACACCGATCCGTCCGCATGGCTCATCGCCTGGGACGGAGACGAGGTGGCCGGCGGCGTCTGGAACGAGATCCGGACCGAGGAGAACGCGACGCTCGGCCTGCGACGCGGCTGGCTCGGCTCCGTCTTCACCCGCCGTCCGTGGCGTCGTCGGGGGCTCGCCCGGGCGCTGATCGCGCGCTCACTGACGCTCCTGCGCGACAGGGGCATGACGAGCGCGATCCTGGGTGTCGACGCCGACAACCCGACCGGCGCCCTGGGCCTGTACGAGGCGGCCGGGTTCGAAGTCCACGATCGGTTCGTCGCGCTCCGCCGGCCATTGGAGGTCGCCATCCCATGACCACGATCGACACGCCGGTCACGGCCGTGCCGGGGCTTCGGTTCCGCATGTACCGGGGCGACGCCGACCTGTCGGCCATGCTGCGGGTATACAGCGCGGCTCACGAGGCGGATGGGCTCGAGGAGGTCACCATCCTCGAGCAGTTCACGCTCAACTACGCGACGCTCGTCAATTGCGATCCCGAGCGCGACGTCACGCTGGCCGAGGTCGAGGGCGAGGTGGTCGCCTACGCCCGCGTGTTCTGGCAGGACCTCGTGGAGGGCGGACGCTCATACGAGTGCTTCGGCTTCGTGCACCCGGCCTGGCGTCGGCGCGGCATCGGCGGGGCGCTCGTGCGACACAACGAGGCCCTGCTGCGCCGGATCGCCGCGGACCACCCTGATGCAGGACCGCGCTGCTTCTCGTCGGAGGGCAGCGATCGTGACGCCGGCAATGTCGCCCTGATGGCGCGCGAGGGGTACCAGGCGGTCCGCTACTTCTACGACATGGTCGCGCCGACCCTCGAGGGCATCCGTCTGCCGCCGATGCCCGAGGGCGTCGAGACCAGGGCGGTGGCCCGGGAACAGTACCGCGCCATCTGGCAGGCACAGGCCGAGGCGTTCCGCGACCACTGGGGTGAGGCGGAGTGGAGGGAGGCCGATTGGCGGCGTTTCCACGCTGATCCGGACAACGCCGACCCCAGCCTGTGGCGCGTCGGCTGGGAGGGCGACCGGATCGCGGGCGTCATCGTGACCACCGTGCCGGTCGAGGAGAACGAGCGCCATCAGCGTCGTCGCGTCTACGTCGGCGGGGTCTCCGTGCGCCGGCCGTGGCGCCGTCGCGGCCTTGCCCGCGCCCTGCTGGCACGCTCGCTCGTCGCGGCGCGCGAGGCGGGGTTCACGTCCGCGAGCCTGGGCGTCGACAGCGACAGTCCGACCGGTGCCACCGACCTGTATCGGTCGCTCGGCTTCGAGCCGGAGCGCACCTTCATCGCCTGGCGCAAGCCGATGTGACGCGAGGACCGGTGTCCTGCGCGGTGCGCGTCAGCGGGTTGCCAGCACTCGGTCGCGGACCTCGTAGTAGTAGTCGATGATGCGCTCGGTCACCCGCTCCCAGCTGTACTCCGGGGCGCGGGCGCGCCCGGCCTCGCCCATCTCGTCGCGCAGCTCGGGGTCGCGGCCAAGGGCGTAGAGGGCGGCCGCCAGTGCGCGCGGATTGCGCGGCTCGACGAGGATGCCCTGCACGTTGCGCTCGACCACGCGCTTGAAACCGTGGATGTCGCTGGCCACGATCGGGACGCCGGCGGCCATCGCCTCCAGCAGCACGATTCCGAACGACTCCTGCCCGGTGTTGGGGGCGCAGTAGATGTCGGCGCTGGCGAAGTATCTGACCTTCTCGTCGTCGCTGACCCGTCCGAGGAACTCGACGTCGCCGATACCCCGCAGGCCGACGAAGCGCCGGTACTCGCGCTCCTTGGGGCCGGCGCCGATGATGAGCAGCCGCGCGTCGACCTTGCGCTTCCGCAGGCGGTGATACGCCTTCAGCAGGTGAATCAGGCCCTTCCGCTCCTCGAAGCGGCCGACGAACAGGATGTTCAACGTCCCGTCGCGCCACTCCTCGTAGGGCTCCGCGCTCGCGAACCGATCGAGATCGACGCCGTTGGGAATGATCCGGTACTCGCCGGGGAAGTATCGGCTGATGAAGTGCCGCGCCGCGCCCGACACGGCGATCCGGCCGTGCAGCAGGTCGGCGAGCCGCCCGGCGAACTTGCTGCCGACCCAGTAGGAAGGGCTGAAGCCGCCGAACGCGTGGAAGGTGGCGATGTTCACCGTCTCCGAGGCGTCGAGCATCGTGGGCGACAGGAACGGGACGAAGGGCTCGTGGAAGTGCAGGACGTCGAACCGATGCGCCTCCAGCACCTCGCG
>JAHWJN010000004.1:0-16742 GCA_019348395.1 Chloroflexota bacterium | reverse complement strand
GGGTGACGCGGCCGACACTGCCGTTCGCCGGCGCCGCCCAGCCGGTGCCGAGGCGGATGATGTGGCCCTCGCTCTCGCGCTGGCGGCCGTACTTGCTGGTGATGATCCACACGTCGTGGCCCAGCCGGCGCATGGCCTCGTAGGTGAAGCGGACGTGCTCGTTGACGCCACCCGGATGCGGATAGCCGTAGGGGCTGACGATCCCGATCTTCAGTGGGCGGCGGGGCGTGCGCGAAGGGGCGGCCGCCCCGGCGAGGGCGGCATCGGACGGTGCGGACAGGCGGACGGACACCTCACGAGTATGCACTGCGGATCAGCGCCAGTCGTCGTGGCCCGGCTTGAGCGTGTGCCACAGGTGGCGCAGCTTCGCGTGCAGCTGCCGGCGATAGACGTCGACGTTGTGGGAAGTCGACCAGTGACTCCCCTCGGCCGTCACGGTCCCGTCGACGATCGCGCCACGGAAGTCCTCGGCGGTGTGGCCCGGGAAGCTCGTCCAGCCGGTGCCGATGCCCTCGAGCACGTGGGCGTCGGAGTTGCCCACGCCCGGCAGGCCGAGCTCCGCGGCGTTCAGCGCCAGGCGCGCCTCGCCGCGCATCCGCCCGGCCTGGCTGGGATTGAAGAGCTCGAGTGCGTCGAAGTGGACGTGCTCGTGCTCGTGGTCGCGGACCTGCCGCAGGCTGCGCCGCCCGACGCTCGGTGGCACCGGCGCCATCGGATGGGCGGCGATCGCGATCCCGCCCTGGGCGTGGATCGCGGCCAGGGTTTCGTCGAGCGGACGCAGTGCCGGCACGCGCTCGGTGACGAACAGCGCCAGGACGTGGCCGCGGCGGGTGGTGATCTCCTCACCGACGACGAAGTCGAACGAGTAGTCGCCGGCGGCATGAATCTCCGCACCGCGCAGTGCGCCGTCGATCCGTTCGTGATCGGTGATCGCCACCACGTCGAGGTCGGTGGTGTGCTCGACGTGGTCGAGGATGGCACGCACCGAGGCGGTGCCGTCGGAGTACAGCGAGTGGATGTGCATGTCGGCGCGACCGTGGGGGCCGCCCGATCGCGGACCGGGGCCGCGCCGCCGGCCGGAGCTGATCGGACCGGCGGTCATGCCACGCCCTCGCGGTGGCCGTCGAGGTCCGGCCAGAAGGGCTGGAAGGCGCCCCACCACTGGTCGGGCGCTGCGCCGATGTCGCGCTCGAAGCGGGCGGCGAGGATCCGCGTGAGCGCCCGGACATCGGTGCGGCGATCGCCGGAGTCCGGGAGCTCGATGACCTCGCCGTTCACGTAAAAGCGGTCCGGGCCGATCCGCAGACACCGACCGACGATCAGCGTGGCTCGGTAGAGGATCGCGAGCGACGCCGGTCCGGTCGGGATCGTCGTCGGATGCCCGAACAGGGTGACCGGCAGACCGTCCCGGCCGAGGTCCCGGTCGCCGATGATGCCGATCAGGCCGCCCTCCGACAGCCGCGCGGCCAGCGCCCGGCGAGCGCGGCGAACCGGCACGAGGTCGACCCGTCTCCCACCGCGCCGCGCGGACAGGAACTCGAACAGCGCGCGGGGGCGAATCTCCTCGATCGGGGCCAGTGGCCGGATGCCGTGCATCCCCAGGAAGGTTCCGAAGGGCTCGAAGTTGCCCAGGTGCGAGCTGACCATGATCGACGGTCGCCCGGTCATCGCCTCGCGGAAGACCGGCCAGTCCGGGACATCGACGTGGCGGTCGATGCGCTGCAGCGGATAGTGCGGGACGCGCAGCAGCTCGAGGTAGTAGCGCGCGTGATTCCGGAACGCGTCACGGACGAGCGCCTCGAATGGTGCGCCCTCGGTTGGACGGCCGGTGGCCGTGCACACCCGCCGCAGGTTGGCGGCGACGAGCCGTCGACGGGACGGCGATGCACGGCGCCACGCGTCGCCCGCCTGGTCGGCCAGGGCGTAGGCCAGCCGGCGCGGAAGGACCCGCGCGACGCGGTCCGCGATCTCGAGCGCGAGCCGCAGCATCACGCGCCGATCTTCGTCCAGTCCTCGCCTCGGCGCGCCGCCTCGAGCATTGCCCGCGCATCGGCACGGTGGGCATCGGTCCGGGGCCAGACCGGCCGGAACATGTACCACTGCCCCGGGTCCTCCTCGAGAACCGAACCCAGGGCGTCGGCGAGCGCCTGGGTGGCTCGGTGCAGCTCCGCCGGCTCGGTGCTCTCGCATCGGATGAGCGGCAGGCCGCGCGCGGTGAAGCGATCGTCGCGGTCGCGCCGGCAGGCAACAGGCAGCATCGGCGCGCCACCCTTGGCGGCCAAGGTCGCCGGACCGATCGGCAGCGTGGTCGGCTCGCCGCACAGCTCGACCGGCACGTCGCCACGACGGTAGCCGCCGTCGCAGAAGAGCACGAGGTTCTCGCCGCTGCGCAGGGCGCGAAAGAGGCCGCGCAGGTTCCGCCAACCGATGAGGAAGACGTTCTGCCTGGCGCGGACGGCGGCGAGATGGTCATAGAGGCGTCCGTAGGTCGTGTCGTCGGCCACGACGTACAGCGAGTGGCCGAGGCCCTTCACTCCCGGGCCGATGAGGTCCATACCCCCGACGTGCATGGTGCAGAGGACCACCCCGCGCCCCTCGGTGCGTGCTTCGGCGAGAAGCTCGACATTCGGGATGCGCACCAGGTGAGCGCCTTCGGACTCGGTGAGGTCGCCGTAGCGCATCATGTCGACGAGGTACTTCGCGTAGTTGCGGAACGCCCTGCGCGCGGCACGTGCGACGGCGGGGTGGTCCGGCGACAGGCCCATCGGACGCGACAGGTTCTCGCGGATCAGGCCCCGCTTCGGCCCGGCCAGGTCATAGGCGATGTTGCCGACCGCGGCGGCGGCCGGCAACACCAGGCCACGGGGCAGGCTCGAGACCAGGCGCTCGGCGGTGCGGTACAGCCAGTACGCCACCAGCTCGCGCTTCCGCTCGCGCGCCGGTCCGCGGTCGCGCCGCGGCCCCTGGATCCTTCGAAGGTATCGCCCCAGCACGCCGGGCGGGGTGGTCGCCGCGGTCACCGGGGGTCGGGCAGGAACGGCATGAGGCTCATGACGCCACCATCTTGGCCGATCACCGGCCGGTCATGCAGTTCGAACCGGCCGGAATCACCGGACCTCGGCGGCCGCCGCCCGTGCCTCCACCCGCTTGTTCGGCCTGGCGAGCTTCCGCTTGGGCCGGGGCGCCGGCTTCTCGGTGCCGTTGAGCACCTCGTTGTCGTCGCCGCGGATGAAGTCCTCGACCCGGTTGTACGCGATATCGTCGTGGATCTGGATCGGCGGGCTCTTCATGAAGTACGAGCTCGGCGCGACCAGGGTCCCCGCCAGGCCACGGTCCAGGCCGAGCTTCGCGCAGCGGATCGCATCGGTGATGACCCCGGCGCTGTTCGGCGAGTCCCAGACCTCGAGCTTGAGCTCGAGATTCAGCGGCACGTCGCCGAACGTGGTGCCCTCCATGCGGATGTGGCACCACTTCCGGTCCTTCAGCCACGGCACGTAGTCCGAGGGACCGACATGGACGTCGTCGTCGCCGATCTCGTAGTCGATCATCGAGGTGACCGCGTTCGTCTTGCTGATCTTCTTGGACTCCAGGCGCTCCCGCTCGAGCATGTTGAGAAAATCGGTGTTGCCGCCGAAGTTCAGCTGGTAGGTGCGGTCGATGCGAACGCCGCGATCCATGAACAGCCGCGTGAGGACGCGGTGCGTGATCGTCGCGCCGACCTGGCTCTTGATGTCGTCGCCGATGATCGGCAGGCCGGCATCGGCGAATCGGCGCTGCCAGTACGGCTCGCGACCGATGAAGACCGGGATGGCATTCACGAAGGCGACACCGGCCTGGATCGCCTGCTCGGCGTACCACTTGGTGGCCTGCTCCGAGCCGACCGGCAGGTAGCTGACGAGCACGTCGACCCGTCGATCCTTGAGGATGTTGACCACATCGGCGGTGGGTCCGGGCGCCTTCTCGATGATCTCGCTCAGGTAGCGCCCGAGCCCGTCGTGGGTCATGCCGCGCTCGACCGGCACGTCGAGCCGGGGCACATCGGCGAACTTGAAGGTGTTGTTGGGCTCGGCGAAGATCGCCTCCGAGAGGTCCTTGCCGACCTTATTGCGATCGATGTCGAAGGCCGCCACGAACTCGATGTCGCGGACGTGGTAACCACCCAGGTTGACGTGCATCAACCCGGGGATGAAGTCCGTCTCCCTGGCATCGGCGTAGTGGAAGCGGCCCTGTACCAGGCTGCTGGCACAGTTGCCGACGCCGACGATGGCGACGCGGACCGTGCCATCGGTCGATCGATGGCCGTTACGGGCGCTCTTGCCGTTGGTGCTGGGTCTGCTGCGGGACGGCACGGGGTCAGTTCTCCTCCTTGGCGAGTGCGGCGGTCCGGCTCAGGCGCCAGACGTGCCAGATGCGCTGGATGACGGTTGCCGTGGTCAGCACGGCGAGGGCGACGAGGGCGACCAGCAGGCCCGGCACGAAGCCCAGGCCGGCCAGGGCCACCCCGGCGATGACGATGACGAGCCGCTCCGTGCGCGGCGCCAGGCCGACGTCGGCGGCGAGGCCGATGCCCTGGGCCCGCGCGTGCGCGTAGCTGACCAGGAAGGACCCGGACAGCGCCACGAGCAGGGCCAGAACCGGCCAGAGCGGCTCCGGCTGGCTGGCCACGAGCCACGCGGCGATGCCGACGTAGAGGATCGCCTCGCCTGCCCGATCGAGGGTCGAGTCCAGAAAGCTGCCGAAGGCGGTGGCTCCGCCGGTGGCGCGGGCCAGCGCGCCGTCGACCGCGTCCAGCAGCGATCCTGCCGTGAGCAGAGCCGCGCCGACGAGCAGCCAGCCCGTGCCCACCAGGACGGCGGCGACGACCGTGATTCCCAGGCCGATGACGGTGATCGAGTTCGGCGTCAGCCCGAGCGCCATCGCCAGTCGGACGACGGGCGCCAGGATGGCCCGGCCACCTTCCTTGACGCGCGACGGAAGCACCGAGTCCTCGCGCAGGTTCGGGACGTGCGGCCGGCTAGCGGACATCGGGCACCGTCCCCGGAGCGTCGACGGAGCGCGTCATGCCGACCGTGCCCGCGACCAGCCGCGACTCGATCTCGTGCAGCTCCTCGAAGGCCGCCGGCCGCAGCCGGCAGATGGAGGTGCGTCCCTGGCGCTCGGTGTCGATCAGCCCGGCCAGGCGCAGGATGCGAAGATGCCAGCTGATCAGTGGCTGTGAGAGCCCGACGCGCGTCGACAGCTCGGTCACCGGGAGCGGCCCGACCTCGGCCAGCAGGCCGATGACCCGCAGCCGCGTCTCGTCCCCGAGAGCACGGTACAGGGTGCGCAGGCGGCGGAGGTCGACCTCGGCCGGAGTGGTGGGGGGATTCATCACGTCAGTGCTTCTTTATCAAATTCCGATTTATATAAGCCGATGCTTATGATGGCGTGCTGGCCGGGCGACGTCAAGGCGCCGTGCTAGCATCGGCGACCCGGATTCCGGCGATGCAGGAGACGCGTGGATGACGAGCTCGACGCCCGACGCGCTGTGGAGCGCGGCGCCGACGCGGCTCCTGCGCCCGGCCGGCATCGCGTGGAGCGGACTGCGCCACGGCGGCCTGCTCACCGGAGCGACCCTGAGCGTCCCGGTCGGGACGCGCCTGCTCGTCGTGGGGGTGCCGGAGGCCAGCGCGTCGCTCCTGCTGCGCGTCCTCGCCGGCCTGTCCCGTCCACGCGCCGGCCGGCTCGAGATCGCGGGGGTCATCGATCCGTCGCTCGACGAGTGGGGCCGTCGCGCGGCGTACGTCGGCCCGCATCCGGGAATTCACCGCTGGATGACGCCGCGCGAGGCGCTGCGCCTCGCCGCCGAACTGCTCGGCATGTCCGCTGAGGCGACCCGGCGCCGGATGCTCGACGTCGTGGAGTGGACCCGCATCCCCGCCACCGCGCTGGACCGCCCGGTCGGGCGCGGTGGGCCCGCGACGGCGCAGCGGACGGCGCTGGCCGCCGCCCTGCTGCGGGACCCCGAGGTGCTGCTGCTCGACGAGGCGCTGCGCTCGATCGATCCCGACGAGCGACGCCGGATGCTGCGCGTGCCCGGCGAACGGCGAACCGTCCTCGTCGCGAGCCGCTATCCCGCGAGCGAGGCAGGGGTGGTGACCCACCTGGCGCTGCTGCGGAGCGGGCGGGTCGCCCTCGCCGCCTCGCTGGACGAGCTCGACACTGCCGGCCTGCCGCTCTCGATGCGTGGGATCGAGGAGCTCGCCGACCGGCGGGGCGCTGCACCTCGCGGGGAGCCGGCGCGGGCGGCCGTCGCCGACCGGTGATCCGCTCCGGCGTCGTCGCCCGGCTCGCCGTCCGGGAGCTGTGGATCACGTTCCGCGTGTTCGCGGTGATCGGCGCGTTCGTGGCGGCCGGCGCCGTCGTCGCCCTCGTTCCCGCGCCCCTTCCCACGCTCGCCGGGCGGCTCGCCGCAGGGCTCGGGGTGGGGAGCCTGGCGGCGGCGGCGGTCGCCGCATGGTCCATTGCCACCGAACGTCGTCGCGGCCGCGCCGGCTGGCTGATCGGCCACTCCGTTCGGCGCGCCACCCTGCTCGCCGGCTGGTTCGCGGCGCTGGCCGCCGTGGCCATGACCGGGCTCGCCGCCGCCGCCGCCCTCGGTTGGCTGGCGGCCTCGAGCGTCACGCTGCGACTGGAGCCGGCGGGGTACCTGGCGCTGGTGGGCGCCGTCGGGACGGCCACGCTGGCGGCGATCG
The DNA here is from genome assembly GCA_019348395.1 of Chloroflexota bacterium. Lineage (GTDB taxonomy): Bacteria > Chloroflexota > Limnocylindria > QHBO01 > QHBO01 > JACDBZ01. Next base: position 10,008 of record JAHWJN010000004.1, on the reverse strand, counting down.
CCGTGGGGCTCCTGGCCGGCACCCTGCTGCGCCCGCGCCCGGCCATCCTTGTCGCCGTCGGGGCGTGCCTGCTTGCCGCGGCAGTCGCCCGCTTCGGGCCGATCGACCCCGCGCTCGTACCGGGCGGGGCCCACGTGGCGCTCGCCGGTCTGCGTGAGGCGAGTCCATCCGCGGCCCTCGGCATCCGCGCCGCCGGTGTGGGGCTTGCCGTCACCGGGGCCGTGCTGGTTCTCGCCCTGTCCGCCATGGAGCGTGCCGAGCTGTGACGGTGCGCGCCGGGGTGGAGCCCACCGTCCGGATGCACCCCGTCGCCGCCTGGGCGGCGCTCGTCTTCGCGTCGCTCGGGGTCCTGCTCGGTGGGGCAGAGCTCATGGTCGTTGCCATCGCCCTGCCGGCGATCGTGGCCGACTTCGGCGGCTGGACCGACCTGGGGCGCGTGAGCTGGATCATCAACGCGTACCTGCTCGCCTACGTGGTGGCGATGCCGCTGGCCGGACGGGGCGCCGACCTGTGGGGCGCGCGCCGGCTGTACGTCGTGGCCCTGCTGCTCTTTGTGCTGGGCAGTGCCGGCGCCGGCTGGGCACGGTTCGCCGGCCCGGAGGATGGTCTGACCTGGCTCATCGGCTGGCGCGTGGTGCAGGGCTTCGGCGGGGGCGCGCTGGTGCCCCTCTCGATGGCGCTGGCCAGCCACCTGTTCACCGGGCGTGCCCGCGCCACCGCGCTCGGGCTCGAGGGGGCGGCGACCTATGTCGGCATGGCCATCGGCCCCGCGTACGGCGCCTGGGTCCTGCTGAACTTCCGCCTCCCGATCCCGGGTGCGGAGGTCGCGCCGTGGCAGTGGATCTTCTGGCTCAACGTTCCGATCGGCATCGTGACCATGCTGCTCATCTACGTCGTCGCCGGCGGCGTCGAGACGCCCAGGGTCCGCGCCGGGCTCGACCTGGGCGGGGCGCTGCTCCTTAGCACGGCACTGCTGACCGGGATCGGCGCCGTCACGCTGACCGGCACGACCGGCTGGACCGATCCGGTCGTCCTCGTTGGGCTGGCGGCGTCCGCCGCGTCGCTGGCCGGGTTCGTCTGGCTGGAGCTCCGGCACCGATCGCCTCTGGTCCAGGTGCGGCTCTTCGCCGATCGGGCCTTCGCCGCCGCCAACGGCGTGAGCCTGCTGACGGGCTATACGCTGGCCACCGCCATCATCGGCGGGCCGGTGTTCGTCAACCGGGTCCTGTTCGCCGGCGAGGCTCAGGCCTCGACCGCGCTGACGGCGCTCACCCTCGCCGTGGCCGGCGGGGCCCTCGTCGGCGGGCTGCTCACCGGATTCGTCGGTGAGCGGATCGTCTCGCTGCTCGGCGTGGCCGGCACGGCGCTCGGGCTCTGGCTGGCGCTCGCCTGGGGCGCCGACACGGACCTCGGCCGGCTCGTGCGCGACCTCGCCATCTTCGGCGTCGGATTCGGGCTCACCGTCTCGCCGCGTGCCACCGCGGCCGTCCAGGCCGCCGGCGCCGGGGCCTACGGCGTGGCGAGCGCCACGCTGCAGATCACGCGCACGGTCGGCATGAGCATCGGCCTGGCCCTGCTGACCTCGATGGGCCAGACCAGGATCGACGAGCTCAGCGAGCTGATCAACGACCCGGCGCGGCGCGACGCGCTCGTGACCGAGCTCGGCCGTCCGGACTTCGTGGGTGTGGACCCGCAGCGTTCGCTGGCGCTCGTCGCCCTGCTGGAGGAGTGGTCCCGGCGGGAGGCGGCCGACGTGCTGCGGCTCGTCTTCGGGATCGCGCTCGGCATCGCGATCGCGACGCTGGTGCCGGCCTGGTTCGTCCGTGGCGAGCCGCGGCCAGGGGGCGAGCCACCGGCGGGCGGCGATGCGCCGCAGCGCTAGGAAGCCGGCTCGGCGATCACGACCAGCTCACCCCAGTTGCGGTTGAACCCCTGCGAGGTCTGGAGGGTGAGCCGCTCGCGCTCGGTCCGCTCGAGCCAGCGCATGCCTTCGGTGCAGTCGTCGTGGATCTGCAGCGCGAGCGGCGGGTCGGGCATCGGGTCGGCGTTCGGGTCAGGGCACGGCACGTTGGGCCGCACCTCGGTGACGGTGTACTCCAGCACCGAGTCGTCCGACATGCGGACCAGCACCTCCGCACCGAGCTGGACGTTCCAGAGTGGCTTGAACAGGGTGTTCAGGGCGTGGGCGAACACGTACGAGCTCGTGCCCCGTCCCGGCTGGGAGCTCGACCGCAGGATGTAGGCGGCGTCGCTCGGCGGGAATCCGTCGGTATCAGCGCTCGTCGACTGGCGCACCGCCACGTTGATCCCGACCGATGGGATTTCGAGCTGGACCGCCACGACGTCATCGGGCAGCGGGGTCGAGGTCGGCTCGGCCGATGGCGACGCCGACGAGGTGGGCGAGGTGGGCGGGGACGCGCTCGGCGTCGAGGTGGTGGTCGGGGCGGGGCTCGCTGCCGCAGCGGGCGTCGCGCTCGGACGCGCGATCGGCGGCAGGCTTGCTCCCGGATCGGCATCGTCGCCGAGGGAGCCCGCGATAATGAGAGCGACCCCCGCGACACCGAGGAGGATCGGCAATGCCCAGCTCGAGAGACGCTTCACGTGGCGGAGTCTAGTCGCGCCCCCGGCCCGGCGCTGCGCGAGCCGCTGTCACTGGCCCGCGAGGCGCTCGCCGCCGAGCCCGCCGGCCTGCTCACCGACTTCGACGGCACCCTGTCACCGATCGTTGCCGATCCGGGCGCTGCGCGCCTCGCCGAGGGTGCGGCCGGGGCGCTGACCGCCCTGGCCTCGCGGCTGACGGTCGTGGCGGTGGTCACCGGCCGCGCGCCGCTCGACGCCCGCCGCATGACCGGCGTACCGCAGTTGCTGGTGGCGGGCAACCACGGGACCGAGTGGCTCGAGCCGGGGGCGGATGCAGCCACCGAGGCACCGGGGGCCGCCGACGCGCGTCGGAGGGTCGCCCTCGTGCTGGCGCGGGTGCCGACCGCCGCGGGCGTCGAGATCGAGGACAAGGGCGTCTCCGCCACGGTCCACTACCGCGCCGCGGGGGATCCGGAGGCCACGCGACGGGCGATCGTGGACGGGATCGGCGAGCCGGAGCCGGGCGTGGAGCTGCGCCGGGGACGCATGAGCATCGAGATCCGGCCGGTCGGCATCGGCGACAAGGGATCCGCCACCCGGGACATCATCGACCGCTTCGGCCTTCGCGGGGCGGTGGTGATGGGCGACGACATCACCGACCTGGACATGTTCCGCGCCGTGGCCGAGGCGCGGGCGGCCGGCCGGCTGCGCGGCGCGATCATGGGCGTGGCGGGGTCCGATGGCGAGACGCCACCGGAGGTCGCCGCCGCGGCGGATGCGCTGCTCGAGAGCCCCGAGGCCGCCGCTCGCTTCCTGGTCGAGCTGGCCCGCGGCTGACCCGGCTCAGCCCGGCCCGCGTCGGGCCGCCAGCATCCGCCGGTCGGCGTCGCGGAACCAGGTCCAGTACAGGACCGTGGCCACGGAGTACAGCGTGATCACCGTCGCGAAGTTCACCGCGTACCCTGCCTCGAAGCCCAGCACCGCCTGGAGGGTCGCGTACCAGCCGCCCCCGATGACCCAGCCGAGCTGCCAGAGCACGCTCATCCCGGCCGAGACGGTGGCCCGCTCGCCCGGCTCCACCTGCTCCATGGCGAAGGCCGCGAAGATCGGGTTGCCGGCATTCATCAGCGAGTTGCGGACGACCATGGCCAGCACCACCGTCCACAGGATGGGGGAGAAACCGAGGACCACCAGGAAGGGGATGCTGGCTCCCTGCACGATGACCACCGAGCTGATCTGCCCGAAGCGGCGGGCGAGCTTCGGCTGGGCGAGCATGGCCGCCACCGTCCCGAGGCTCGTGAAGGCGAAGAGCGCGTTCAGCGACGCGAGGTCGAGTCCGAACTTCGTCTGCACGAACAGGTTGAGGAACGGGATGACCTGGCCGGCGCCGATGGCGATCAGGAAACCCGGAAGCAGCAGGCGAACGAAGCGATGTCGGTCGGCGACGCGGACGCCGAACAGGCGCGGCGTCCGGATGACCGGTGACGGGAAGGCGGCCGGCTCGCCGAGCGCGCGCATGCGCTCCGGTCCACGCCTCGACCGGGGACGATCATCGGTGAGCCGGCGGACCGACACCAGGCCGATCGCCAGCAGCACGGCCATGATGACGAGGATGATGCGGTAGGTGTCCGGGCCGCCCGCCTCCAGCCCCAGCGTGCCGGCCAGCCAGGTCGCCAGCACGCCGCCGAGGGCCGCGGCCAGGATGTTCGTCACCGTCTGGATGGCCGCCTGGAGTGCGAACAGCTCGTTACGGTGCTCCGGGTCGCTGTGCTCGGTGAGGAACGGCGACTGCACCACGATCAGGGCCTGCTGGCCGACCGCCCAGGTCGCGGCGAACAGCGCGATGAGCGGCAGCGCATCGGTGAGCAGCAGTCCGACGAGCGCCAACATGGCGACCGCGATGCCGCCCGTCATCACCGCCCGGCGCCCGACCCGATCCGACAGCGAGCTGACCGGGAAGGCGACGAGCGCGCCGGCGGTGGAGGCAACGGTCGCCACCAGGCCGATCTGCGCGGTCGAGTAGCCGAGCGACGCCAGGTACAGGTTGAAGTCGATCCAGTACAGGCTCAGCGCGGCGCCGGCCGCGAGCGTCGTGGCGAGGAAGATGCGCGCGTCGCGGTGGAAGCGGTCGAGCCGCAGAGCGCCGATGCCGAACACCGGGCTCAGGTGGCCAGGCTGACGAGGTCCTCCAGCTGGCGCTGGAGCCACCAGGTGATGTCCTCCCGCTCGACGCCGCGGCGGAGCCGGCCGAGCCGCTTCCGGCGCTCCTCGGGGTCCATGGCGAGGGCCAGGGCCAGCGCGTCGGCCGTGCCCACCACGTCGGCCGGAGCGACCGGGATGGCGCCGTCTGCCATCTGGTCGTACGCGCCGGCGGTCTCGGAAAGGACGAGCACCGCGTCACGCTGGCTGACCACCACGGCCTCCTTGGCGACGAGGTTCATCCCGTCCACCAGCGGGTTCACCAGGACGACGTCGGCGATCGACAGTCCGGCGAGGGCCTGCGCGTAGTCGTTCTCGTAGAAGAGCTGAATCGGTCGCCAGCCGGCGCGCCCGAAGCGGGCGTTGATGCGGTCGACCGCGTTCTGCACGCTGCGCCCGTAGTCACCGTACTCCTTGAGCCCCGTTCGAGACGGGACCAGGAAGGCGAGGAAGCTGATCCGCCCGCGGAGTCGGGGCTGTCGCAGCAGGAGAGCCTCGTAGGCGAGGAAGCCGCGCAGGATGTTCTTCGACGGCTCCAGCCGGTCGACCCGGACGAGCACGTGCTCGCGGGTGCCGCCGAGAAGCTGGTCGGCACGCCGGCGAGCGGCGCGTGACGTCGCCACCCGTCGCGTCGCCTCGACGTCGATGCTGATCGGATAGCTGCGGACGTGGGTCGTGCGACGCTTCCAGTGCACGGCAAGGCCCTCGTAGTCCACCTCCGCCTTCGGGACGAAGGACTCGACGGTCCGCAGGAAGTTGTGGGCGTATCGCTCCGTCTGGAAGCCGACCACGTCGTTGGCGAGCAGGCCGCGGGCGATCCCCTCGCGGATCGGCGGCGCGATCGTCTGCCAGATCGACGACGGCGGCCACGGGATGTGGGTGAAGTGGCTGAGGATGGCGTTCGGACGCGCCCGGCGGATCGGCTCGGCCGCGAGGTAGAGGTGATAGTCGTGGAGCATGATCCGCGGCTCCCGGTTGCCACGAGACTGCGCCACGACCGCCCTGGCGAACGCCTCGTTGAGCCGCACGTAGCCCCGCTCCCAGGCGCGCATGACCCCGAGATCGATGTTCGGCCGCTCCGGCAGATTCCACATCTGATGCTGCAGGAACCAGAGCAGCGGGTTGGCGATGACGTTGTAGGCCTGCTCGTACACCGAGCGCTCGACCGACGCGAAGCGAAGGCGCACCCGGTCGTCCCCACCGGCCGCCTCGCGCAGGAGCTTCGGATCCTCGGCCGCCCGGCGATCACCCTCGCTCATCGCGGCGGCGACCCAGGTGAGCGGCACGTGGCGTCCCACCTGCCCAAGGGCGGTGACCAGGCCGCCCGATCCGCGCCGCGGGCGCGGGACGCCGCTCGATCCCGCCGTGAAGGTCACCGGTCCGCGGTTGGTGGCGATGATCAGGCGCCGATCGCCGAGCAGTGCCGCCGCGGCGGCTCCCAAAGCGGAATCGGGTTCGGTGGAAGCCATGGCGCTAGAAGAGGCTCGCTGCCGAGACCTCGAGGAGCGCGAGCACCGCTCCAGGGAAGATGCCGAGGGCGAGGACCCCCACCACCGAGGTGACCAGGGCGATCGTCTCGATCGGCGAGCGGTCGAGCTCGGCCGGGTCGGTCTCGGGGTCGCGCATGTACATGTAGACGATGACGCGCAGGTAGTAGAAGGCGGCGAGCGCGGCGTTCAGCACGATGATCACCGCCAGCCACTCGAGCCCCGCATCCACCGACGCCAGCAGGACGTAGAGCTTGGCGAAGAAGCCGACGGTCGGCGGAATGCCGGTCAGGCTGAGCATCAGGATCGCCATTGCGGCGGCGTGCAGCGGTGCCCGTCCGGCAAGCCCGGCGAACGAGTTCAGGCCGCCGTAGCGGCGCGTGTCGCGCTGGAGCATGCCGACCACCGCGAAGGCCGCGATGTTCATCACGCCGTAGCCGAGAACGTAGAACAGGATCGACTCGATGCCCTGCGCGGCCACCTCCTGGCTGTCAGCGGCGGCGTAGGCGGCGAGGCCGGCCATGATGTAGCCGGTGTGCGCGATGCTCGAGTACGCGAGCATGCGCTTCACGTTCACCTGGGTCAGGGCCACGATGTTCCCGACCGTCATGGTCAGCACGGTGAGGACCAGGAAGACGCCCAGCCACTCGGAGGCGAGCGGGGCCAGCGCATCGGCGAAGACCCGTACCAGCAGCGCGAAGGCGCCCAGCTTCGGGCCGACCGACAGGAAGCCGGTGATCGGCGTGGGCGCGCCCTGGTAGGCGTCCGGGGTCCAGAAGTGGAACGGGACGGCGGCGATCTTGAACGTGCCGCCGACGGTCAGGAAGCCGACCGCCACGAGCAGCGCGGGGCTCAGGCCGCCACCCAGCACGGCCGCGAGCTCGTCGATGTTGGTGGTCCCGGTCAGGCCGTACATCCAGGCGATGCCGAACAGCAGGATCGCGCTCGCGAAGCTGCCGAGCAGGAAGTACTTCAGGCCACCCTCGTTGCTGTAGCGATCGGTCTTGTGCAGGCCGGCGAGCAGGTAGCTCGGCATCGTCATCAGCTCGAGGCCGAGGAACAGGGTCACGAGGTCGGCGCTCGAGGCGAGGACGCACATGCCGATGAGGGCCGTGACGAGGATCGTGTTGAACTCGCCCAGGGGGATGCGTCGCGTGAGCAGATACGACGGAGCGAACATCGTGCTCAGGATGCCGATGACGATCGTGGCGCCCTTGAAGAAGACCGACAGGTCGTCGACCACGTAGAACCCGGAGTACACCGTGTCGTTGACGCCCCACACCACCACGCAGGCCGCGCCGGCGAGGATGAGGCCGCCGACGGTGAGCGGCGTGAGGAGCCACTTGTGACGGCGCGGCAGGAAGAGGTCGACGGTGATGATGACCAGCGCCAGCGCAACCAGGATGAGCTCCGGCAGCAGGGTGACGAGGTCGTCCACGTAGTCCATGCTCAGCTCACCACAGCGGCCCGAGGCCGGTCATGCCCGAGTCGGTCACGGCCTGGATGATCCGGTCGACTGGCGCGGCGAGCAGCTCGAGCACCGGCGCGGGATACACCCCGAGCGCCACGACGAGCACGATCAGCGGCGACAGGGCGATCCATTCGTTGCGGTTCATGTCGCGCAGCTTCGCCCAGTGCTGTCCCATCCAGTCGGACGGAACGGTGAAGAAGGCGCGCTGGAACATCCACAGCATGTACACCGCGCTGATGATGACGACGATCATGGTCGCCGCGGCCACGAACCCGTTGTAGCGGAAGGCGCCGAGGATGACGAGGAACTCGCCGACGAAGCCGGACAGCCCGGGCAGCCCGATGCTGGCGAAGGTGAACAGGCCGAACATCGCCGCAAAGCCGGGCACGCGCGCGTTCAGGCCGCCCATGTGCGCGATCTGGCGATCGTGCGTCTGCTCGTAGATGACGCCCACCAGCAGGAAGAGGGCGCCGGTCGTCACGCCGTGGCTGATCATCTGGTAGATGGCGCCCTGCAGGCCCTGCTCGTTGAAGACGAACGCACCCAGCATCACGAAGCCCATGTGGCTGACGCTCGAGTAGGCCACCAGCTTCTTCATGTCGGGCTGGACCATGGCCACCAGGCCGCCGTAGATGATCGCCACCAGCGCCAGGCCGATGATGATCGGTGCGAAGGTGACCGCGGCATCCGGCAGGAGCGGGATGCTGAAGCGGAGGAACCCGTACCCGCCCAGCTTGAGGAGGACACCGGCGAGGATGATCGAGCCGGCGGTCGGCGCCTCCACGTGCGCGTCGGGCAGCCAGGTGTGGAAGGGCCACATCGGGACCTTGATCGCGAAGGCGAGGAAGAAGGCGACGAAGGCCAGCGCCTGGAGCGCGTCGGCATAGGCGAAGCCGCGGAGCGCCTCGTAGGCGAAGGTGAAGGTCCCCGTCTCGTTGCCGTGCGCGATCGCCACCGCCAGGATCGCCACCAGCATGAGCAGCGAGCCCACGAAGGTGTAGATGAAGCACTTGAGGCTCGCGTATAGGCGGCGCTCGCCCCCCCAGATGCCGATGATGTAGTACATCGGCACCAGCATCACCTCCCCCATCACGTAGAACAGGAAGAGGTCGAGCGCGGCGAACACGCCGAGCATGCCGACCATGAGCAGGAGCAGCGCGACGTAGTACTCCTTCACTCGCGTGGCGATCGGCTCCCACGAGTAGAAGATCGCCACCGCCGACAGGACGGTGGTCAGCAGGATCAGCACGGCCGACATGCCGTCCACGCCCAGCGTGTAGCGCATGCCGAACGCCTCGATCCACGGCACGTCCTCTCGGAACTGGAACTCGGCGCCGGCGGGATCGTAGCCGAGCAGCGTCACGCTGAAGCCGAACGTGATCAGCGCCGTGAGCAGCGCGATCCACCGAATGGCCCGGTGCGCCGTGCCGGGCACGAATGCCAGCAGCACCGCGCCGATGAGCGGCGTGAAGACGATGAGCGAGAGGATCGGCAGCCCGTCGAGCATCAGCGCACCACCGCCGCGTAGACGAAGATCACGATCGCCAGGCCGGCGGCGATGCCCAGACCGTAGTTCTCGACGCGGCCGGTCTGGACCTTGCGCAGCCCGCCCCCGGTCCGCGATGCGACCCAGCCGGCACCGTTGACCGCGCCGTCGATGATCTTCGCGTCGAACCACCCCAGGGCATTGCTGAGGAGCACGCCGCCCCGGGCCCAGACGAGCTGGTAGATGTCGTCGACGTAGTATTTGTTCAGGCTGGCGCGGTACATTCCCGGCCCGAGGCCGAACGGAAGCTGCTCCACGAACCGCCCGGGGCGCTCGGGCCGCTCGACGTACCAGCGGTAGGCGAGGACGGCGCCGCTGATCGCCACCAGGGCGCCGACCGCCAGCAGCAGGCCGCCGAGGCCCAGGAGCTCGAAGTGGTGCGTCTCGCCGCGGGCTTCGTAGCCGGCCAGGATCGAATCCGGCAGCGCGCCGACGTAGTGCACGTCGTGGAAGATCGGGTCGAGCCAGTCATGGATGATGCCCTCCTCGGGCGGGATGCCGAGGATCAGGCCCAGGACGGTGGTCGGCACGGCGAGGATGACGAGCGGTGCGACCATGGTCGGCGCCGACTCGTGGATGTGATCCCACACCGCCCTCGGTCCGCGCCAGGTGCCCCAGAAGGTCATGAACATCATCCGGAACGTGTAGAAGGCGGTCATGAAGGCGGTGACCAGCCCCACGATGTAGAAGATCGTGTAGCCGCGGTTCACGGACTCCGCCAGGAT
>JAHWJN010000049.1 GCA_019348395.1 Chloroflexota bacterium | reverse complement strand
CTCGCTCTCGGTGGACCCCATAGCCGCCGACGCCACGCGTCCGGAGCGCGTCGGGGGCATGGACTTCTTCAACCCGGTGCCGTTGATGGCACTGGTCGAGGTGATCGGCGGACCGATGACCGGCTCGGCCATCACCGACAGCGTGGCCCTCCTGGCGCGCCGGCTCGGCAAGACGCCCGTCGTCGCCGCGGACACGCCCGGCTTCATCGTCAATCGCGTCCAGCGCGCCTACTACCTCGAGGCGTTCCGGATTTACGAGAGCGGGCTGTCGGGCCTGGACGCCATCGACGACGCGATGCGCGGCATCGGCTTCCGGATGGGCCCGTTCGAGCTGGCCGATACGGTCGGGACCGACGTGAACCTCGCAGCCGGCGAGTCGATCTTCGACGGCTTCTACGGCGACGCCCGCTACCGCCCGGCCCAGGTGCAGCGACGCGTCGTCGATGCCGGGCGGCTGGGACGAAAGACGAACGGCGGCTACTACGACTACGGGACCGACGGCGAACGTGGCGCGCCGTGGTCGGCGCTCAGGGGCGGGGGCATGCTGCCGCCGCTCGACCCGCCGCAGATCGAGGCGCGCGTGCTTGCCTGCATCGTCAACGAGGCCGCATCCGCCGCGGCCGACGGCGTGGCATCGCCCGAGTCGATCGACATCGCCATGCGCCTCGCCTCGAACTGGCCGGAGGGACCGCTGGCCTGGGGTCAGCGACTGGGGCTGACGTCGGTCGTCCGCACCCTGGACGCGTTGCACGCCGTGGTGCCCGATGGCCGCTACCGGGTCGAGCCGCTGCTCCGCGCCTATGCCGACCGCGGCGCGTCCCTCGCCGCGCCGGACTGAGGAATGCCGCTCACGGGGCGCTACCGGGCGGTCATCTTCGACATGGACGGCCTCCTGCTCGATACCGAGACCCTCTGGCACGAGGCCGAAACCGAGCTCTTCGAGCGGCACGGGGGCGAGTTCACCTGGGAGGACAAGATGACCGTTATCGGCACCAGCTTCGCCTTCACGGCCGACTACTTCGCCGATCGGCTCGGCCGGCCTGGCGAGGATGGGCCGGCGCTCGTGCACGAGATGGTGGAGCTCATGCACGAGCGGGTGAAGCGCCAGGTGGACGCCCGACCCGGAGCCGTGGAGCTCGTGGAGCGTCTCCGGGCCCTCGACGGCGTGGGGTTGGGGCTGGCCTCGAATTCGCCACGGTTCCTGCTCGACGACGCGCTCGCGACCGCCGGCCTGACCGATGCGTTCGAGGTCACGGTCAGCTCCGACGACGTCGAGCACCCCAAGCCCGCGCCCGACATCTACCTGCTCGCCTGCGAGCGGCTCGGAGTCGAGCCGGCCGAGGCGCTGGCGCTCGAGGACTCGCCGTCCGGCATCGCGGCCGCCAAGGCGGCCGGGCTGACCTGCATCGCCGTTCCGCAGTTCGCCGAGACCGACGTCGCTGCCGCGGACCGCGTCGTGGATTCCCTGGAGGAGCTGCTCGACGGCTGAGCCGGCGGCGTATCCTTCGGGGCATGTGTCGAAGCATCAAGACCCTGCGCACCGGCGCGACGCCGGCAAGTGACGACGAGATCTCCGCAGCCGCGCGCCAGTACGTTCGCAAGGTGAGCGGTTACCGCACGCCGTCCTCCGCGAACGAGGCCGCCTTCGAGGAGGCGGTGGCCGAGGTCGCCCAGGCATCGAAGCGGCTCCTCGAGGCGGTGAGCGCCACGCATCCACAGGCACGCCGAGCCTCATGATCATCGACGGGGGTCGGGCCGTCACCGGCCTGTCTCGACGCTGGTCGACCTGTCCCGCCCGGCGCGAAGTAGGTCGCTGCCTGGGCCGCTACCATCGGTCGAGATGAGCCCCAGAACCGATCTCGCTCTGACCCCCGTTCTCGTCGACGGGCTCAGAACCCCCTTCGGCCGATACGGCGGCGCCCTCAAGGACGTCCGGCCCGATGACATGGCCGCGCACGTCATCCATGCGCTCGTCGAGCGAACCGGCCTCGACCCGACCGTCATCGACGACGTGATCCTCGGCGCGGCGAACCAGGCGGGCGAGGACAACCGCAACGTCGGGCGCATGGCCGCTCTGCTGGCCGGCCTGCCCATCGACGTGGCAGGGCAGACCGTCAACCGGCTGTGCGGCTCCGGCCTGCAGTCGGTGGTGAGCGCGGCGCACGCGGTCGCGTTCGGCGACGGATCGGTCTTCATCGCCGGCGGGGTGGAGTCCATGACCCGCGCGCCGTTCGTCATGGCCAAGCCGTCGGCCGCCTTCCCGCGCGGTGAGCAGACCGTCCACGACACCACCCTGGGGTGGAGATTCACGAATCCTCGCCTGGCCGATGCGTATTACCCGTACTCGATGGGCGAGACCGCGGAGAACGTCGTGGAGCAATGCGGCGTGACGCGCGAGGAGCAGGACGCGTTCGCCCTCACCTCGCAGCAGCGTTGGGCCGATGCGCACGCCGCCGGCCGCTTCGCCGACGAGCTGCTGCCGATCGAGGTGCCCGACGGCAAGGGAACGCACCTGGTCGATACCGACGAGCACCCGCGGCCGGATGCGACGATGGAGTCCCTGGCAAAGCTCAAGCCCGCATTCACCCGCGACGCATCCGGCTCGGTGACGGCCGGCAACTCATCCGGCATCAACGACGGCGCCGCGGCGCTCCTCGTGACGTCAGAGGCACGAGCCGCCGAGCTTGGGCTGCGGCCAGTCCTGCGCATGGTGGCCTCGGCCGTTGCCGGCGTGGACCCCGCGACCATGGGCCTCGGCCCGATCCCGGCCACCCGCAAGGCGCTCGAGCGGGCGGGGATCGGGGTCGACGACCTCGACCTCGTTGAGCTCAACGAGGCGTTCGCCGCGCAGGCCGTGCCGGTCATACGGGAGCTGGGACTGGACCCGGATCGCGTGAACGTCAATGGCGGCGCGATCGCCATCGGTCATCCGCTCGGGGCGTCCGGCGCGCGGCTGACGACGACCCTGCTCCACGAGATGCGGCGTCGCGGCGCACGGTACGGGCTGGCGACCATGTGCATCGGCGTCGGACAGGGGATCGCCGCGGTGTTCGAGTCGGTCGAGTGACCGTCTGCCCATAGATCGGGCACGGGAGCGCCATTCGGCGGGTTCGGGGACGAATCCACCGATACATCGGGCACGACAGCGCCGGAGGTGCTCCGGAGTGGCCTTCCGGTGATCTGGTGCCCGATCAATCGGGCAGATCGCGCCGGAGCGGATCGTCAGGCGCCAGCGTGCCTCATCTATCGGCTCAATCGGCGCTCAATCGGCCGGGTCGGTCTCCTCCAGGGCCCATGAGGCGATCCGCTCCACGTGGATGAGGGTGGCCGCGCCGAATGGCGTCGTCCAGGTGCGGTACTGCGGGTACTTGGTGCGCAGCAGGTGAATGGCGGTGTCGCGCTCCGCCCCCTCGTCGACGACGCGCGCCGTCCCATCGACTCGGACCCACCACAACCGCTCCCACCGCTCGTCGTACGCGTCGACGAGCAGCGAGATCGCGGGGTTGGCGCGGATGTTCCGGTGCCGGAGCAGGTCGAGCCCAGCCTTCGGCTTCGGATCGGCGATCGAGAACATGTCGTCGCCGTCGAGCGCGAAGACGATCGGCACGATATGGGGCCGGCCATCGGGCCGCGTCGTGGCGAGGTAGCCCACGCGCGCCTCGGTGAGGCGTCGACGTGCCTCGTCGAGGTTGAGCCGCGGCATCCCCTACGACAGCTTGAGGTTCGGCAGGACCTTCTCGCCGAAGGTGCGGATGAAGGCCGCCTGGTCCCGCCCGACGTTGTGGAGGTAGATCTCGTCGAAGCCCATGTCGACGAATTTCTGGACCTGGGCGGTGTGCTCCTCCAGATCGGCGCTGATCAGCATCCGGTTCGCGAAGTTCTCGATCCGCACCAGCTTCGCGATGTTCGCGAAGTCCTCGGGGTTTTTGATGTCCTGCTTCGGGAACGGCATGCCGCCGTTCGGCCACTCCTCCAACGCGCTGCGCTCCGCCTCTTCCTGGGTCGGTGCCCAGGACACGTGGATCTGGAGCTGCGTGCGCATGGCCGATGCGTCCTTGCCGGCCTCGGCGGCGCCCTCGCGGAACTTGTCCCACAGCATGGCGATCTTCTCGTCGGCCGCACCCACGGTGATGATGCCGTCGGCGAACTTGCCGGTGCGTTTCGCATTGACCGGCCCGGCGGTGGCGACGTAGATCGGGACCGGCTCGTCGGGTCGGGTGTAGAGCTTCGCCGACTCGAGGGTGAAGTAGTCGCCGTCGTGCTTGACGACCTTGCCGCTGAACAGCTTGCTGATGATCTCGATCGACTCGAACATCATCCGCGACCGCTCGCCGATCTCCGGCCACTCGCCGCCGATGACGTGCTCGTTCAGCGCCTCGCCGGCGCCCAGTCCCAGCCAGAAGCGACCGGGATACATCGCGCCGAGGGTGGCCGCCGCGTGCGCGATGACCGCCGGGTGGTACCGGAATCCCGGGCACGTCACGGCCGTCCCGAAGGGCAGCGACGTCCGCTGGCCGAGGGCGCCCATGAACGACCATGCGAAGGCCGACTGGCCCTGCTCCGGCGTCCAGGGATGGAAGTGCTCGCTGACCTGGAAGCCCGCGGTGAACCCGGCCCCCTCGGCAAGCTCGGCCCAGTCGAGCAGATCCGTGGGATGGAACTGCTCGAGCATGCACGCGTACCCGATCTTCGTCATGCCGGTAGGGTAGCCGGTCTCCGTGGTCCACCACGAGGAAGCGCGCGGCACGGCATCATGGTGCCATGGGTCATCGTGTCCTCCGTCACTCCAGCGTCGATGCCTTCCTGGAGGCGGCCGGCGCCTTTCTTGCCGAGCGCGAGGCCGAGCACAACCTCATCTTCGGGATCTGCCACCAGATGCGGGCGACGCCCGAGCTCTTCGCGGACGACCCCGTCGAGCTGCTGACCGTGGTCGACGAGCGGGATCGAGTCATCGGTGCCAGTCTGCGCACCCCGCCGCAGAACCCGATCCTGTCCGAGCTCGACGACCCGTCCGCGGTCGAGGCGCTCGTCGACGAATTCGTGACGGGTGACATGCCGGGCGTGCTCGGGCCGAAGGAGCATGCGGCCCACTTCGCCGAGCGATGGTCGGAGCGAACGGGTCAGCGAGCCGAGCTCGCCGTTGCCGAGCGCATCTTCCGGCTCGACGCAGTGCTGCCGCCCCGACCCACGGCGGGCGCCTGGCGCGTGGCCGCTTCCGGCGACCGAGCGCGCGCCGCCGGATGGCTGCTGGACTTCGTACGGGAGGCGCTCCCCGCGGACGAGCTGCCGGAGCCTGAGCAGGCGGACGCCGCCGTCGGACGCTGGATCGAGGGGATCGGCCGGCGCCTCTACGTCTGGGAGGTGGAGGGCCGGATCGTCAGCATGGTTGCCGCAGGCGGAGAGACGCCGAACGGCATCCGCATCGGCCCCGTCTACACGCCGCCCGAGGAGCGCGGGCGCGGCTACGGCACGGCGCTGACCGCGGCGGTCAGCCAGGACCAGCTCGACCGGGGTCGCCGCTTCTGCTTTCTCTACACCGATCTCGCCAACCCCACGTCGAACCGCATCTACGCTTCGATCGGCTATCGGCCGGTGCGCGACGTCGACCAGTATCGGTTCGTGGATGCGTAGGGACCTCTTCGCGTGTCTTCTTATCGGGCTGAGCGCGTGCGTGGCGCCGGCCGGCGCGCCGGTGCCGGAATGCGACCGGTCGTGGGAGCCGGTGGTGGTCGACGGCGGAGGCGTCGTGACCGGCAACCTGGACACCATCGCGATCGACTGCTACCAGGTGACCGGCGAGCGACGCCTGCAGGTGGGCGTCACCATGCCGCCGGGACCGGAGTGCTACGCCGTCGACTTCGTCGAGGTCATCGAGGACGACGAGGCCATCTCCCTCGAGGTTCGGATCGGCACGATCAACAACCCGCTCGGCGGCGTGTGCCCGCCCGAAGCGTTCGCATGGGGCGTGCTCGTCGAGCTGAACGAGCCGGTGGCGGATCGCCGTGTCCTCGACGCGGCCACCGGACCGGCGGACTGACGCTGGCACGCCGGCCGCTACCATGCCGGACATGACCGACCATCCGAACCAGCTGCTCATCAACGGCGAGTTCCGCGACGCGGCCGCCGGCGCCACCTTCACCGCGCAGGACCCCGCGCGCGGAGCCGAGCTCGCCACCGTCGCGCGCGCCGGCACCGAGGACGTCGACGCGGCCGTGGCGGCGGCGCGCGAGGCCCTCACCGGCGCCTGGGCCAAGACCGCCCCGGCCAAGCGCAGCCGGATGCTGAACCGACTCGCGCAGCTCATCGACGAGCGGACGGACGAGATCGCGGAGCTCGAATCGCGCAACGTCGGGAAGGCGAAGTGGCAGTGCGCCGCCGAGGTGAAGGTGGCGGTGTCCACCCTGGAGCTGTTCGCCGGAACGGCGCAGCACCTGTACGGCCGATCGCACGTGGTGAACCCGTCGGTGGTGACCTACACCCTGCGCGAGCCGGTCGGGGTGGTGGGGGCCATCATCCCGTGGAACTACCCGTTCATGATGGCCGCCTGGAAGGTGGCGCCCGCGTTGGCGGCTGGGAACACGCTCGTCCTCAAACCCGCATCGGCGACGCCGATGAGTGCGCTCCTCCTGGGCCAGCTGGCGCTCGAGGCTGGGATCCCGGCCGGTGTCCTCAATGTGGTGCCGGGGCCGGGCGGTGAGGTGGGGGAGGCGATCGCCACGCACCCGGGGGTCGACAAGGTCGCCTTCACCGGTGAGACCGGCACCGGCCGTCGCATCGCCGAGGCCGCGGCGAGCACGCTGAAGCGCGTCAGCCTGGAGCTTGGCGGGAAGAGCCCGAACATCGTCTTCGGCGATGCAGATATCGAGGCGGCCGTGCTCGGCTCGCTGTGGGCGATCTACTACGCCGCAGGACAGTCGTGCGAGGCACGCTCCCGGATCCTCGTCGAGGACGACGCCTACGACGACTTCGCGTCGGCCTTCGCCGAGCGGGCAAAGGGGTTGAGCGTCGGCGACCCGTTGGCCGCCGAGACCAAAGTCGGCTCGCTCATCTCACGGGCGCACGCGGACAAGGTGCGCGGCTTCATCGACATCGGCCTCGAGGACGGCGGCGAGCTGCTGGCCGGGGGTCGCGAGGTCGACGGCCTCGGTGATGGCCTGGACCCCGACGCGTTCGTGCCGCCCACCGTCATCGGCGGCGTCGCCAACGATGCGCGCATCTGCCAGGAAGAGGTCTTCGGTCCGGTCGTGACCCTCACCCGCTTCGGCGACGAGGCCGAGGCGGTGAAGCTGGCCAACGACGTGCGCTACGGTTTGGCGGCGACGGTCTGGACGGGCGACGGCTCGCGCGGTCACCGGCTGGCGCAGCGCATCCACGCCGGCGCGGTCGGCATCAACACGCCGTTCATCGCCTTTCCCGGCGTCCCGTTCGGTGGGTTGAAGGAGTCCGGCTACGGCCGGGAACAGGCGCTCGAGTCGCTCGACCTGTACACCGAGACGAAAGCGGTGCTCCAGAACACCTCGCCGAAGCCGATCAATCCGCTCGGCGTCTGACCGCGTATCCGTCACCGATGCCGATCATCCACTCCCGTGCCTGGGTGCCGGCGCCGATCGGGGAGGTGTTCGCCTTCTTCGACGACCCGGCCAACCTGCCCCGCCTCATGCCGCCAATGGTCCCGATTCGCCTGGTCCGGGTCGACCCCGCACCCCCGCGCCCCGGATCGGTCTTCGAGTTCGCCTATGGGCCGGGGCCGTTCCGGCGATCGTGGACGGTCCGGCTCGTCGACCGCGTGGTGAACGAGCGCTTCGTGGACGAGACCATCTCCGGACCGATGCGCCGCTTCCATCATTCGCACGCGTTCACCTCGGGGCGTCGCGGGACCTGGATCGAGGATCGGATCGACTACCACGTCGGCCCGGACGGGCCCATCGGCTCAGCCGTCGACTGGTTGGCGGGCCGGGTGATGCGCCTGACGTTCGTCTGGCGCCACGCGATGCAGCGCCGCATCCTGCGCTGAGCATGCGCTCAGCGCTCTGACGCCGCGGTTGTCACCGCGGCGACCCCCGCGTACCGTGGCGGCCTGATGTCCGGCCCTCTGGCAGCGTGGCTCTCCCGGTTCCCCGACGGCTGGTGGGGCTACCACTGGGCGCCGCCGA
This sequence comes from Chloroflexota bacterium, assembly GCA_019348395.1. GTDB lineage: Bacteria > Chloroflexota > Limnocylindria > QHBO01 > QHBO01 > JACDBZ01. The sequence goes on along the minus strand of JAHWJN010000049.1, from coordinate 277 downwards.
CGCCCATGAGCGCCGTGGAGCTGATCGGCACGCCGACGTTCGACGCGCGGCTCATGGCGACGCTGTGGGCCGTCGTGAGCCGGCGTCGCAGCGTGATGCTCAGCTCCGAGGCACCGCAGGCCGGCAAGACCACCGCGCTGAGCGCCCTCGTCGACTTTCTGCCCGATGACACCACCGGCATCTTCGTGCGCGGTTGGTGGGAGGAGTACGACTGGCTCGACGAGATCGAGCCCGGAACCGGCTACCTGCTCATCAACGAGATGAGCGACCATCTGCC